>CAZYTB010000042.1:0-16815 GCA_964650375.1 uncultured Campylobacterales bacterium
ATATGATGGCGGAGTGTAAGAAAATTCCAGAACTTCCAGATGCAAAAAGAGCAAGGTTTATAAAAGAATATGGCATAAAAGAATATGATGCTGCAGTTATTACCACTTCATTTGAAATGGCTAAGTTTTATGAAGATATGATAGGCTTTGGTGCTGATCCAAAACTTAGTGTTGTTTGGTTAAGTGTTGAATTGCAAGGCAGATTACATAATGGAGTTGCCATTGAGACAAGCCCTGTTGGATCTAATAAATTAGCAAATCTGGTAAAAAGAATACAAGATTCCACCATAAGTGGTAAAGCTGCCAAGGAAGTTCTTGATTATATGATGAAAAAAGACATAAGTGTTGATGATGCTATAGATAATCTTAGTTTAAAACAGGTGAGTGATGATAGCTCTATTCTTGAGTTAATTGATGAGATAATCAGTGCTAATGGTGATAAAGTGGAACAGTATAAAAGTGGTAAAGATAAACTTTTTGGTTTTTTTGTGGGGCAGGTTATGAAAACTAGTCGTGGTACTGCAAATCCTTCAAAAGTAAACGAACTATTGCATAAACAATTAGGCAAATAAATGCTCGCAAGGCTAATTATCTCTTTTGCATATTTTTTAGATTCAAATAAAGTATATAAGGGAGCAAAAGGCTTTATTTATGATTTGTTAGAAAATCCTAGATCAAAGATAAAATCGTATTTCGAAACTTTTATTATAATCTTGGTTTTTCTAACAGTAGGAATTCTTATTTATGATATTGGACATCATGTTCCCTATCATTTTGAAGTTATAGAAAATTTTGCGGTTACTGTTTTTATATTTGAATGGCTGGGCAGGTTTTGGATAAGTGCAAATTTAAGAGTTATGATTATAAAATATCATGAAAAAATGATTGAACTGAATCAGAAGCCAAAATTACCAAAGATTTTAAAAATTATTATTAGACAAAAACTTGAATACATAGTTTCTCCTATGTCAATTATTGACCTTTTGGCAATTTTACCAGCATATAGACCGCTTAGAATTCTACGAATTTTTTTAATTTTCAGGTTATTGAAAATTTTTAGATATACACAAAGTTTCAATTCATTTTTTAGAGTTTTAAGTGATAAAAAGTTTGAATTTAATTTTTTATTTTTACTTGGTATTTTTACAGTTTTTATAGCCTCAACCGTCATGTATGTTTTTGAGGGAATAGGCAATAATCCGCATATAAAATCTTATTTGGATGCAGTATATTGGTCTGTTATTACTATTTCAACAGTTGGATATGGAGATATTACACCTGTGACTCTTCCTGGTAAAATTATTACAGTATTTTTAATTGGTGGAGGTTTTATGATACTTGTGCTTGCTACATCAGTTGTGACAAATGCACTTTCTGAAAAAATTGAAATAGTAAGAGAAAATAAACTTTTAGCCCAAGCGCATAAATTATCAAGATTGATCGTTATATTTGGTTTTGGTAGAATGGGGCAAGTTTTAGCAGAGGAATTAAAAAAAGCCCATAAGCGTTTTATAGTTGTAGATATAAACAAATATAATATTTTTAAAGCTAAAGAACTTGGGTATTTATATATGCAAGCTGACGCAGCCAATTATGAAACAATAAGTAAATTGATATTTGAAAATGAGGTAAACAAAGTTGTTGTTTCAACAGAAAATGATGCGTTAAATCTTTCAATTTTATTAACTATAAAAGCAGAAAGAAAAGATATCGAAGTAATAGTAAGGTCAAATAGTTATGAAAATATTAAAAAATTCAAAATTGCCAAGGCTGATCATATTATATTCCCATACGAAACAGTCGCTGAAGTTGCCGTAGAATATATCGGGAATTCTGTTAAATTTGATGCCATAGATAATATTTTGCTTCAAAGAAGCTCTATTACACTAGACGAAATTAATGTTTTAGAGGGGAGTGGTTTTGTTGGAAAAACCATAGATGATTTGGGTATAGATGATATGCATATCACAACAATTGCAATATTGAAAGAAGGCAATATTAACAACTTTGTCTTTAACCCTGACCATGCTAATTACAAGTTTGAAATTAATGATTCTTTAATAGTTGTTGGCGATGAAAGTTGTATAAATAAAATAAAAAATGAAATAACAAGGCAACTTACATGAGAAAGGTTGTTATATTTGGCTACACTAAAACAGGACGAGAAATAGCTAAACTTTTGCAAGATGATGAATATGAAGTAGAGATAATAGATGAAAATCCACTTCAAGTAGGAGAGGCAAATAGAGATGGTTTTTTTGCTCAGCATTCAACTTTCAGTGACGATAAAGATTTGCAAGATGTTGGAATTGGTAGTGGTGTTGAAGCTCTTTTTTGTGCAAGCGATGATGACAGTTTAAATTTATTTGTGACATTATCGGCTAGAAATCTTGATAAAAATTTGAAAATATTAACTTTGATTAAAAAAATGCAAGATGAGAAAAAGATGCTTTTAGCGGGAGCTAATCGCACCATAAGTCCTCATAGTGTCGGTGCTATAAAAGCTTTTAGGATTATACAGAAGCCAAAGGTATCTCAGGTATTAAATCGGTTTTCATTACTTAAAAATAGATTGTCCATAACAGAGTTTGAAATACCTAAAGATTCACTGCTTGATGGAATATATTTTAAAGAAATAGATATTATCAAAGAATCAAATCTAATATTTTTAGGTATTTTAGATAAAGAGCTTGGCGATGAGTTTATATTTTTTTCAAAGGGAATTAATCATAAAATTGACCATGGAGATATAGTAGTTGTACTTGGAAGCAAAAGGGATATCAAAAATTTTAAAAAAAAGATTGGAATACAATGAGTTTAGCGGTTATTGGTGCTGGAAAATGGGGTAGTGCTCTTCATTTTGCATTTTCACAAAACTTTACATGTAAAATTAACTCTAGACACAAAAAAGACATGACAAATTTTGTATCCATTAACGAAGCAATAGAGAGTGAATATTTGGTATTTGCCTTGCCAGCCCAAATTGTTGGTGATTGGTTGGAAAAAAATTTTATTTATAATAATCAGAAAATATTAGTTGCAGCTAAAGGCATAGAGCAAAAAAGTGGCAAATTCTTAAATGAAATTTTTTCACAGTTTATCCCGGAAAAAAATTTGGCGTTTTTATCTGGTCCGTCATTTGCTAGTGAAGTGATGAAATCTTTGCCAACAGCTGTGGTTATAAACTCAAAAAATAAAAAATTAGCACAAGAGTTTGCATCATTTTTCCCTAATTTTATGAAAACTTATATCAGCAGTGATGTGATAGGTGCAGAAGTTTGTGGCGCATATAAAAATGTTTTAGCAATAGCAAGTGGAATATGCACAGGGTTAGAACTTGGAAATAATGCAAGAGCGAGTTTGATATCCAGGGGTTTGGTGGAAATGGCAAGATTTGGAAAATATTTTGGCGCTGAAGATGAAACTTTTATGGGACTTAGTGGTGCCGGGGATCTTTTTTTAACTGCTTCCAGTGAACTTTCAAGAAACTACAGAGTGGGACTAGCTTTAGCAAAAGAGAAAAAAATAGATGAAATATTAAGAGATTTAGGAGAAGTAGCAGAGGGAGTTTTTACAACTGAGGCTATTTTAAAATTAAGCAAGGAATATGATATTTACTGTCCTATAGCAAATGAAGTCCATAAGATTATTAAAGGAAAAAATCCGCGAGAAAGTCTCAGGGATTTGCTTAAATAATTAAAATACGAAAGATAGGTTTTAACATGAAATTGATAAAAAATGCACTTATAATTGATGGCGAAGAAGTTGTAAAAAAAGATGTATTGGTAAATGAATCAAAAATTATAGAAATTCGTGATGAGATAAAAAATTCGGACGATTATGAAATATATGATGCAGATGGCTCTTTTTTACTTCCAGGTATTATTGACTTAAATGTTAGATTAGCAAATAGT
This sequence comes from uncultured Campylobacterales bacterium, assembly GCA_964650375.1. Lineage (GTDB taxonomy): Bacteria > Campylobacterota > Campylobacteria > Campylobacterales > Sulfurospirillaceae > JAADIZ01. Next base: position 3,915 of record CAZYTB010000042.1, read on the forward strand.
TTATTAAGTAAGGAAAATTTAGAGAAGCTAGTCAACAGCGCAAAAAAAGGAGCTGTTACAACAGCAGTGATTATGTCCGATTTTACTCCAAGATTAGATAGTTCTACGCTACTTGATTTTCTAAAGTCAACATTCCATAATTCGATTATAAATTTAAGAGTAACAGCTCCACTTGTCAGTGAGCAAAATGATAAATTAAATAATATAGCTACGCTTTTAAACAATGGCGCAACTGCAATTTGTGCTAGTTCTGATATAAACTCAAACTTAATTAAGAGAGGTTTGCAATATGCTCACATGAAAAATAAGCCACTATTTTGTTCTTGCTACGATAAAAATTTGGATGATATGGGACTTATGAATGAAGGAGATATATCTTTTAAGCTTGGATTATCTGGCATATCGAAATCTGCAGAGACTGTAGAAGTTGCAAAAATTGCTGAATTATCTTTGGAATTAAATTCTACTGTTGTATTTCAAACTTTATCTACGAAAAGATCGCTTGAAATTGTAGATAATGTAAAAAAATACTCTCCTAATGTTTTTAGTGAAGTATCAATACACCATTTAATTAAAAATGATGCAAGTTGCGATGGATTTAATACTTATGCCAAAATTTTACCTCCACTTAGAGATGAAGAAGAGAGGATAAAATTAGTTGAAGAAGTAAAAAAAGGTAAAATTGACATCTTAACTTCGGCACATTCTCCAAAATCTGTTTTATACAAAGATGTTGCTTTTTGGGATGCTCATTTTGGAATTGGCTCAATAGAAGAATTTTTTAAATTAGCATATACATTTTTAGTTAAAAAAGAGAACTTAACTATAAATAAGCTTATGGAGATGTGTTCACAAAATCCTGCAAAAGTTTTGAATTTAAAAAACAAAGGAAAAGTTGAAGTTGGATATGATGCAGATATGTTTATATTTGATCCAAATTATAAAAGTATAATAAAAAATGAAACTTCAATTTATAACAAAGAAGAACTTTATGGAGATATTAAAAAAGTATTTGTAGCTAATAATATATCTTAGAAAGATAGAGCCCATGTGCTGGTACAAGTGAAGTATCTATCTTTGATATAAGGTTCAGTTGTTGCCTTAAGTCATCATTATTGAGGGATTTTTTTTCTATTTTAAATAGAAAACTACACATCATTCTTATCTGGCTTCTTAAAAAACTATTGCCTAGAAAATATAAAATTGTATAACTTTTATATCTGTATGCGCCACTTTGATATATCATCCTGGTATCGTTTTTTGTTATGCTTCCTTGCTTCTTAAAATATTTGAAATCATGTTTGCCTATAAATTCTTTTGCATTTTGGTTCAATACATTTGCATCAAGTTCTGGTAAAAAAACACAGTAATTGGCTAAGAATGGATTAAATTTGTCATGGGAGACTATGTATCTATATAGTCTTTTTTTTGCACTAAACCTTGCGTGGAAATCAAAGGTTGTGAATTTTATTTGCTTGATATAAATAAAAGGCATTATCATGTGATTAAGGTTTCTTTTTAATTTATCTAAATCAAAACAGTAATGAGGTATATCTATGTGGAAAACTTGATTTAGGGCATGGACACCTTTATCTGTTCTTCCGCTAGCCTGTGGTATATTGTTCACATGCAAAGAGCGAAAAGCTTCCTGCAAAACTCCCATAACCGTTGCTTTTTGTTTGCCATTTTGTATTTGTGAGCCGAAAAATTTTGATCCATCATAACTAAATGTAATTTTTACTCTTTTATACATTAATATATTAAGGAAACTCTCTTTTTATATATCAAGTAAGATGATATAATCGTAGTTGCCTTTACTCTATCCATAAATTTTATCCAATATCATTAGCACTTGTTTATCAAAAAGCCAAGTCATAAAGAGCCCTAAAGTCAAAAATGGTATAAAAGGCAGATGATATCCTCTTTTGCCAACTATAAGAAATGCAGGAATTGAGATGAGAGCTGAGATATATATAGCACTTAATCCTAGATTTACACCTAAAGTTGCTCCAATAATTGCCGCTATAATTATATCTGCTTCTCCCATTGCTTCTTTTTTGATTATCCAAGATATTACCATTCGCAGAAGTGCAAAACCTCCAGCAAAAAGCAGAGCATCTTGAAAGCTCACAAAGAATCCTCTCGCAAAAAAGGATATAAAAAGTGTTGGAAAACTTACTAAATCCGGAACAGCTTTGTATCGTAAATCTATGAGGCTGAGTGCCAATAGGGCAGAAAATAAAAGTCCTAAAATTCCACCTTGTATAATGTTTCCACTTTTTAGATATGCTATGACAAAAAGAAGTGCTGTAAGGAATTCTATAAGCGGATATTGCAGAGATATTTTTTCTTTGCAAAAAGCACATTTACCACCCAATATTATCCATGAAATTATAGGAATATTGTGATAAAACTTTAGTTTAGTTTTGCATTTTGGACAATGGGATGCAGGAAAAGATATGCTTTCATTTTCAGGAATTCTTAAAATCACAACATTTAAAAATGAACCTATTGCTAATCCGATTATTGCAAATAAAACTATTTCCATCTATATGCCACCAAATCTTCTCTCCCTTTGTCTAAATTCTGATATTATATTACTGAATTCTTCCATGGAGAAATTTGGCCAAAGGGTATCTGTGAAAAATAACTCAGCATAAGCACTTTGCCATAATAGAAAATTTGACAATCTTTGCTCTCCGCCAGTCCTTATCAACAAATCAACATCCGGAAAATCTTTAGTATCAAGTTCGTTTTCCAAGTCAATTTCGGTTATGTTTTCTCTTTTTATTTTGTTTACAGATCTTATTATTTCATCTTTTGCGCCATAATTTATCGCTAATATCTGCGTTAAACCACTATTGTTTTTAGTTTTTTCAATAGTCGAATGTATCGCATGTTGTAAAGTTTTAGAAATTTTAGTCATATCACCAATGACTCTAAATTTTATATTATTTTCCATAAGAGTTTTTAACTGTTTTTTTAAAAATCTAGTTATTAATTTCATTATAAAATCAACTTCAATACCTTCTCTTTTCCAATTTTCTGTACTAAACGCATAAAGGGTTAAATATTTAATATTTAATTCAGATGCCCTCTTTGTTATCTCTACTACTTTTTTGGCTCCATACTCATGGCCAAAGGTGCGTAGTTTTCCCTGCTTCTTTGCCCATCTGCCATTCCCGTCCATGATAATTGCCAAGTGTTTTAATTGATCCATTTTTACCCTTTTAAATCAAGCAAGATAGAGCTCGAATCAAATAATGGCTTTAGTTCATTTTTAATAGAAATTTTTATATTTTTATTAAAATTTTCAAACTGATTTTTTAAAAAGTGGTAACTTTTTTCAAACATTGTACTGATATCCAATATAGTATTTTTATGGTAAGGCATAATTATACCCTTTAATGGACCTATATTTTCAAATGCCAAGTAAAATTCTATATAATTACTTCTTTTTATGCTAAATTGAAGCAAAATTTTCCTTCCATTTATAAGCATAGGCAGATGGAAGATTCCTTCACTTAACGCTAAAAGCATATAACTAAGAGTAGTAAATTGCTCTTTTGAAGTTTCATCATGATTCATTTTGTCTATTATATATCTTTTGATTGTTGTTAATGGTTTTTCTTCTTTTTCCAAGACATCAAAAAATGATTGGTTTTGTATCTCTAAAAAATCCATCTCAGAGTTAAAAATATTTGGTTTTTCCACTAAATTTGATATAGTAATAATCCCTTCCTTGTTATCATTTAAATCTCCCCAGTATTTTTTCGATGCACTCAATTTTTTTTTGCTTTTCGCTATAAATTCTTTTTTCCCTAAGAGAAGTTTGTATCTTTCATTATGTAGTTCTTCTAAAACAGTTATAGATATTGGCAAATTTGTATTAAAAGTTAAAGATGTAGAGTCAATTTTCCTGGCAATATTTCTAATTTTTCTAACTTGGCTTATCATATATTTTTTAACTCTTCTAAAATTTCTAATGAAATATTAAATTTTGTATCAAGTTTGATCTTTTTTTCACCATTTTTTGTTATGAGAGTAATTTCATTTTTGTCGCTTCCAAAATTATTTCTTTCATCTAAAATATTTAAACAAACTGCATCCAGGTTTTTATTAATAAGCATTTTTTTGGCATTCTCAAGCGCTATTTTTTGGTCTAATTCTGCTTTGAAGCCGATTGTTTTTATATTCTTTTTATCAATATTTTTTAAAATATCTATATTTTTTGTAAGTTCCAACAAAAACTTATCCCCAAGTTCCTCTTTTTTTAATTTTCCATCAAATTTATTTTTACATACATAATCACTTACGGCTGCCACCATAAAAAGATAACAATTTTCTTTTAAATTGTTACGCACAGCATTGTTCAATTCTTTAGAGCCAGGAGTTACAATAACTTTTATATCATTTGGAAGATTTGTAACTTCATTTGTACTGATATATGTAACATTTGCACCTAAAAAATAAGCTCTAAGTGCTAAGGATTGTGCCATTTTACCACTTGAGTAATTACTGATATATCTTACAGCATCAATTTTCTCTTTTGTCCCTCCACCGGTTATGATGATATTTTTATTTTCCCAAAAATCATCTTTTAAGAGGTAAGAGCTAAGTTTGTAAAATATCTCCTGTGGGTCTGCCATAGCGCCGATACCTTTATCATTGCATGCTAAGAGTTTATTTTGGGGATCAATGATTTTATATTCAAATTTTTCCAGTTTTTTTAAAGATTCTTGTGTGCTTGGATGAAGAATCATATTTGTATTTGCAGATGGTGCGATAAAGACTTGCTTGCCAAAAGCTAAAAGAGTTTGAATCAGAAGATTATCTGCAATTCCATTTGCTATTTTATTTATACTATTTGCTGAAATCGGAGCCACAACAAAAATATCTGCCCATTTACCGATATGTATATGATTGTTATCATTTGCCCAGCTTTCAGTCTCTACATGTAGCACAATATTTTGAGATATCGCTTCAAATGTAAGAGGGGTGATAAATCTTTTTGACTCTTCACTCATGAGAACTCTTACGACCGCTCCAGATTTCACAAGTAATCTTATGAGCTCTAAAGTTTTGTATATTGCGATACTTCCAGTAACTCCAATTAGTATTTTTTTATCTTTTAGTAATTCATCCATTGTTTTTACCAAAAAATTTATAGAAGAAATTGTCTATGATTTTAAGAGGCTCTCTATTTATAGCCAAACTTCCTTTTTTTACATTTTTTGTTACAGTAGTACCTGATGCTATGATGACATCATCTTCTATAGTTACGGGTGCAACTAATTGTGTGTCACTTCCGATAAACACATTCTTGCCTATAATTGTTTTGTATTTTGCTTTTCCGTCATAGTTACATGTAATAGTTCCACATCCTATATTTGTACCCTCATCAATACTGCAATCTCCAAGATAACTCAGGTGTCCTGCTTTGACGCCTTTAAGTGTTGATTTTTTTACTTCAACAAAATTACCTATGTGAGTATAAGATATATGAGAATCGGGTCTTATTCTAGCCATAGGTCCTATATTGGAATTTTCAATGATTGAATTTTCAACGACGCTATTGGTTTTGATGATTGAATCTAAAATTTTAGTATCACCAAGAAGACTGACTCCATTTTCTATGACACTTTCACCTGATATTTGCACATTTGCTTCTATGTATATGCTTGAAGGAAGCCTCATGATGACGCCATCTTCCATAAATCTTTTTTTGATTCTATTTTGCATTATGACTTCAGCAATAGATAGATGATATTTGGAATTTACTCCCATAAATATTTCCTCATCTACTTTTATAGCTTTTACAGTTATGTTTTGCTCTTTTGCAATTTTTATTAGGTCTGTTATGTAGTATTCTTTTTGTTTATTGTTATTTGTTAGTTTTGGTAAATTGTTTTTTAAAAAATCAGAATCAAAAAGATATACACCAGCATTTACATCTTTAACTTTTTTTTCTTCATTTGTCGCATCTTTTTCTTCTACTATTTTTTCCACATTATTATTTGAGTCAATTATAACTCTTCCATACCCACTTGAATCTTCACATGTAAAGCTGCTCATCACAACTTTAGCAGATTCATTTGCAAACAAAAGCATATCTTTTTCTTCCAGCAAAGGCATGTCTCCATTTAAAACCAAGAGTTTTTTATTTTTTGCATTTATGCCTCTAATCGCACCGCCTGTGCCTGGAAAATTATTGTAATCTTGGATTATATAATTTAAATCATCAAAATATTTGTTCATATGTTTTTGTACTAAATCAGACTGGTGATATAAGATTACATGTATGTCATCTGATATTTTTTGTGCTTCTTTTATAGTGTGATATAGCATTTCATAACCACTAATTTTATGTAAAACTTTTGGAATTTTTGATTTCATTCTTGTGCCAAAGCCAGCAGCCATGATGGCAATTGAGATATTCATAAATCTCATCTCCTAAACAATATATTTAAATATCCGATATTTTAACAGAACTTTGTTTTAAATGGGCTAAAGATGACTTAGAAGAAGATTTAATCATCTTTTAACACAAATAAACTTAAAATACAAGAATTGATTTAAAGGTTGCAAATCATGGATCTAGGAACCGTCGTTGGTTTAGTGTTGACTTTAGCGCTTCTTTTTGGTGCTATGGCTATGGGTGTTGGTATTGGTGCTTATATTGATATTCCTTCTGTTTTAATTGTTTTTGGCGGTACTACGGGCGTTCTTCTCGTTGGTTTCAAGATGGAGCAAATGAAGAACTTATCTAAGTATTTTATGATTGCTATTAAACCTCCTCAGATTGATATGTCTGAGCTTATCAAAAAAATGGTTGAATACTCGACAAAAGCCAGAAGAGATGGTATATTGGCTTTAGAAACTGATGCAAATAATGAAGAAAATGATTTTTTAAAAAAAGGTCTTTCTATGGCTGTTGATGGAAATGAGCCTGATACCATAAGAGATTTACTCGAAATTGATATGGACCAATCTAGCGAGAGGCACAAAGCAAATGCACAAATCTTTGATCAGATGGGTGGTTTTTCGGGTGCGATGGGTATGATTGGTACTTTAATAGGCTTAGTTGCTATGCTTCTAAACATGTCTGATCCTTCAGCTATCGGACCTTCTATGGCTGTTGCTTTACTTACAACGATGTATGGTGCGATGATTGGAAATATAATAGGCGGTCCAATAGCTAATATTTTACTTATTCGAGATAGCGATGAGATATTGGTTAAAACACTTATAATAGAAGGAATAATGGCTATACAATCTGGAGATAATCCAAGAACACTAGAAGGTAAGCTTCTATCTTTCTTGTCTCCAGATGAACGCGAAAGCCAATTTAGTTAGGAAACCTTGATGGCAAAAAGAGCAAAACCTTGTGATTGTCCCAAATGTATGCCAGGATGGCTAGCTGCATTTGGTGATTTAATGTCGCTACTTCTATGTTTTTTCGTATTGTTATTATCTATGTCTACGATGGATGCAAAAAAAGTGCAAGAAGCTATAGGTTCATTAGCAGGTGCTTTAAGTGTGCTTGAAGGTGGCACTAAGATGGATATAAGCAGAGAGAAACAGCAACGAGTCGAAAAAGCTACTGTAAAAAGTAGAGAGAAAACAACAGATAAAGTTCAAACATCTATCAGTAATGCGATTACAGAAATTAACCAGATGTTACAAGCCACAGGTTCACCACAAGTGACTTTAGAAGATGCTGAGAGTGGTTTTATCATAAGATTGCCAGGTGCACTTTTATTTAAACCCGGATCTGCTGTGATTGAAAATCAAGATGCAATTTTATTTTTGAAGAGAATAGCACTTATAATAGAAAAACTACCAGATAATTTAAAGATAAATGTGAGAGGATATACAGATAATACATTGCCAGATCCTAAGAGCCCATTTAGGGATAATTGGGATCTTTCTACTGCTAGAGGGGTAAGCGTTGTCAGGGAATTAATAAAAGACAATATATCTCCAGTAAAACTTATTGCTTCAGGAAAAGCACAATATGATCCAATCGCTTCAAATTCTACAGCCCAGGGTAGGGCAAAGAATAGGCGAGTAGAACTTCATTTCTTTTCTGTAACTAGTAAAAATAAAAAAGCTGCACAAAAAAGTGTGCTTGATATCAAAAAACAAGTGAGATAGTGAAAAAAAGTCTATTTTTTATTTTTTTATTTTTATCTTCAGCACTTCTTGGTGCGGATGTAATACCTACAGTTAATTTATCTCTTAGTGCACCAACTACGCCAGAACAACTAGTAACCAGCTTAAACCTTCTTGTTGTTCTTACTGTTTTAGTGTTAGCCCCTTCAATATTATTTATGATGACAAGTTTTTTGCGCTTAATTATAGTATTTTCATTTTTGAGGCAGGCTTTAGGTACGCAGCAAATGCCGCCAAGCAATATATTGGTCTCTTTAGCACTTATTTTAACATTTTTTATAATGGAACCAGTTGCTACCAAATCATATGATACTGCGATAAAACCATATCTTGCAAAACAAATAGGCTATCAAGTAGCTTTTGAAAAGGCAGTTAAACCATTTAAAGCTTTTATGATTAGAAACACAAGAGAAAAAGATTTGGCACTATTTTTTAGAATTAGAAAATTAAAAAATCCAAAAAATATAGAAAATGTTCCCTTGACGGTTGCCATGCCGGCTTTTATGATAAGTGAGCTCAAGACTGCTTTCGAGATAGGGTTTTTGTTATACCTGCCATTTTTAGTAATAGATATGGTAGTAAGCTCCGTTCTTATGAGTATGGGGATGATGATGTTGCCGCCAGTTATGATATCCTTGCCTTTTAAGTTGCTCATCTTTGTAATGGTTGATGGCTGGAATCTACTTATAGGAAGCTTGATAAAAAGCTTTCACTAACTATACTTTACACACAAATAGGGAGCAAAGCCCAAATTTGTGGCAGGGACATAAATGTCCCTTGCAACCCCCCCCCTAAAGCTACCCACTTTGTGGGAGAGTAAAAGTTTTTTACTTAACTTTATCTTAGTCTTTCATTTTTTTCTCTAAATTTCTTGACCATAACGATATAGGATAAGTTAAAAGCAAGTAACCTATTGCTAGTGGAATATAGCTCTCAAGAGTTGAAAAAGTATAAGAGTTTACTTCTTGGGCATTCATAGTAAATTCACTGACGGCTATAATTGATAGCAGGGAAGAATCTTTTATGATAGAAGCAAATTGCCCTGTAAGAGGTGGTATAATTCTTTTATATGCTTGTGGGAAGATTATATATCTATAGCTTTGAAAAGTTGTAAATCCAAGTGATAAAGCTGTTTCGTATTGTTCTTTGGAAATACTAAATACTCCGGCTCGTATAATCTCACTAACATACGCACCAGAGAAAAATGCTAATATGAGAACTCCAACGACATATCTATTGTCTAATCCCAGATTTGTTGCAACTATATAAAAAAATATAAGAATTTGAACTAAAAGTGGAGTACCTCTTATAATCTCAATATAAAATCTAGAAAAAAATCTCAGAAGTATAAGCTTTGAATTTTGCCCATACGCAAAAAATATACCGATAAAAAAACTAAGAATTAAAGCAAAAAATGATATATAAATTGTTGTTAAAAAACCATTTATAAATTTTTGTCTGTATTTATAAACGCCTTCCCAATGAAAATTATATGCTGTTGTTGTAAACATAAAATAAAAGAATATAGCAATTATTAGGAAAAGAAGTATAAAATTAAAGAGGTAAACATTTTTGTCTATCTTCACCTCTTCTTGATAATTAATTTTTTGTACAAAAAAATCTAAGAATTTTATGACATTATCCTAGAAGAAAAAAGGAATGCCAAGTTCATCAAATTTCTTTTTAGTGTTTTTTAAATACTTATTAGCCAATTTATTAAATGTCTCATCTGCTTTTGCTTTCTTTATAAAAGCATTTATCTTCGCTTTTAATTTAGGCTGACCTTTTCTAAGCGCGATACCCCAATGCTCTGGATGTTTTGTAATTGGCTTCAAGAGAGCAACTGTTGTTTTCTTATGTTTTTCCCAGCTTCTATAAACTGTTAACTGTCCATAAATAAAGGCATCTGCTCTTTTTTGTATAACTTCCAATACAGCAGAACTTACCTGATCAAAAATTAAAAGTTTTGCTTTTTTAAGGTGCGCTGTTGCATAAATATCAGCCGTAGTTCCTTTTTTAACAGCAATGACTCTGCCTTTTTGATTTAAATCATTTATACTTTTTACACCAGAATTCGGGTATGTTAAAATACATAAGTTTGCGTCGGCATATGGAATTGAAAAATCTATAACTTTTTCTCTTTCTTTAGTAATTGTCATAGAAGATATTATGATATCAATTTTTTTAGTTTTTAGAGATGGAATTAGCCCAGCCCATGCTATATTTTCTATTTTTACAGATCTTCCTAGATATTTACCTAATGCATAAGCCAAATCAACACTTACGCCACTTGGTTTTCCATTTTTATTACTCATTTCAAAAGGGGGATATGCTAATTCCATACCAACTTTAAGTGGTTCTACTTTTACAGCATTTGCAAATATTGGATTTAGCAATACTACTAAAAGAATAGAAAAAAAACTCTTTAATAACATGATGTCTCCTAATGTCTCCTAATTTTTTTGTGTTTTAGCATTATGACAAAGTAATGATTATAAGCAAATTAAATATTTAATCTTTTACCATTTCGATAAATAAAAAATATGAATTATTTAAAGGTTTTATGTTTAATATGTCTTCCTCTACAATTTGCAAGGCATCTGATTGAGTTAGTTCTATATTATTTACAATTATTTTTCCTTCAATTAAAACAAAATAGATTTGTTTATTTTTTGCTATTTGATAATGTATGCTTTGATCTTTTTCTAATTCACTGACATAAATATCAACATCTTGATGAATTTTTACTCTTGCATTGCCTTGTTGATTGGATACAATTTTTAAAAGTTTATTTTTTCGCTCAACTTCTTTATATAATTCTTCACCATAAATTGGTTCTAAATTATTTTTAGGAGGCAAAATCCACATTTGAAGCAACCTCAAATCTTTACTTTTATGATGATTATATTCAGAGTGAAAAATTCCTGTTCCAGCACTCATATATTGAACTTCTCCTCTTTTTAGTGTTCGCTCATTGCCCATTGAGTCTTTGTGAGTAATTTCACCATTTACTATGTATGAAATTATCTCCATATCTTTGTGGGGATGTGTACCAAAACCAGATTGTGGATGAATAATATCATCATTTAAAACTCTTAAAACCCCAAAATTTATATTTTTAGGATTATAATAATCGGCAAATGAAAAATGAAATCTACTCTCTAACCATCCAAGTTTTGATACGAACATGTCATCTTTAGAAATTTTTTTCAACATTTTTTTATTTTGCGTGGCTACCATCACAATACGGAAGGTTTGAACTTTTTTTACAAGAACAAAGATAGTAATCTTTGCTTTGCTCAACACTAAACTTCAATGGTGCAAACCCACTGCCTTTATGACTTCCATTGCAAAGCACTCTGTCTCCACTTTTTCCACATGTACAGAAGAAGTTCATCTTGCCTTCTTCTAAATTTATATTTACAGGTCCTAACATAATTTATCCTTTTTTAATTTATTTAGCTAAAATTCCTTCTAGCTCAATATTTATTTTGATTGTATTTCCAACCACAACACCGCCAGCTTCAATAATCTTGTTCCATTTAAGACCAAAATCTTCTCTATTGATTTTTCCATTCAATGACAATCCAGTTCTTGTGTTGCCCCAAGGGTCTGTTATAGTGCCATTTTTTTCCAGTTCAAGTTTAATCTCTTTAGTAATCCCATGTAAAGTAAGTTTTCCATAGGCTGTGTCACCTTTTACTTTGTCTAGTGTAAACGACATAGTTGGATACTTTTTAACATTAAAAAAATCCGCACTTCTTAGATGATTATCTCTTTTAGTGATTTTAGTATCCACTGAGGCAGTATCAACTGTTCCGTTTAATGATTTGAGAATTTTTGTTTTTTTATCATATATAAAAGAACCGTTAAACTTGTTAAACTGACCTTTTACATTGGAAATCATCATATGTTTTACTGTAAATCCAACACTTGAATGTGCTATATCTAAGTTATATGTTCCAGCAAATAATGTAACAGTGGCTAAAAGAGAAACTGTTCCCAATTTAAAAATTTTCATTTTAATCCTTAACATTACCAATTAGTAATATAAATATAGACTACTGTGATTTATGTAGCTTTCTTAATATATCAAATAAAGTTTCCTTCTCTTGCTCCTCCAATACTTTAAAATACTCTTCAAAGTTTTTAGCATGACCTGGAAACAACTTTTCGATTATATCCTTACCCTTTTGTGTAATTGATAGTATCGAAGCTCTTTTGTCTCTCTCATCAGGAATTGCACTAATCAAACCATCTCTTTTTAAGTTTCTAACCACAACTGTTATATTGCCAGGCGTACCCATAGTAAGTTTAGTGATAGAACCGATATTCATATCGCCTCTATGATACAAAACTTCTAAAACTTGAAATTGATTCATGGTCAAATCAAATGAATGAATATAAGCCGACTCCTTTGCTCTGATTTTGTTATAAGACCGAAATAGCTGCATCCATGTCTTCATAGATTTATCAGCATTGGCACCATAACTTTTAATTGTTTTTATTTTCATATCATTTATCCCTGAGGTGAATTATAGTACTAATTAGTAATAATGTCAAATAAAAGATATAGTTTTTATAATATTTATATTTGTTGGTTTTTATTGGGAAAGATATAATTAGAAGTAATGGTACCTGAGAGCGGAATCGAACCGCTACTGCCGAAGCAACCAGATTTTGAGTCTGGCGTGTCTACCAGTTTCACCACCGAGGCAAAAGATAT
>CAZYTB010000043.1:0-16762 GCA_964650375.1 uncultured Campylobacterales bacterium
CACATCTTCTAGAAGTGGCAAACAAAGTAGAGCAAATTGTGCTAAATGATGAATATTTTGTATCAAGAAATTTGTATCCAAACATAGATTTTTACTCTGGACTCATACTAAATGCACTAAAAATTCCAAAAGAGATGTTTGCTGTCATCTTTGTTATAGGCAGAACTCCTGGTTGGATTGCTCAATGGATTGAGCTGAAAGAACAGTCAGATATGAAGATAGCTCGCCCTAGACAGCTATATTTAGGGCCAAATGATCGAACTCCAAAATAGAGATTATTTAAGGGTGATTATGAAGTCGCCCTTATCATTTTTTAAACTATAAACATACTGGCCATCTAATTCAATCACAACCCTATAGTAATTGTCATGATTTCCAAGCACTATAGAAACAAATGGCGCTAAATCGACCTTAAAACTTTTTGTTAAAAAATGTGCATTCCTTTTAAAATCAACAACAATTTTATAGGGGTTACTGACTAAAAAATCTCTAATTTTTTTATCTTTCGTTATAATTTTAATGCTTTTTTTTGTAACTTCAAATTTTATGAAATCCTGAAAACTGTATTTTTTTATTTCTTCTTTTTTAATGTTGTCACTTTTTGTAACTATTGGCTTTATTTCTTTTTTGATATTTATTTTTTTTGATAAAATAAGTTCATTATGCCAATCTATCTTTTTATCTATTTTTACTATTTTTTTACTAATCGAGCCATCTAGGTTTTGATATGTTATCTCGATATCTTTAAGAACTCTAGCGCTATTTGGAAATTTAAAATTTACATCTTCAAAATATGTATCTTTTTTATTTGTTTGTGTAAAATTATCAATATTATCTATAGCATGAAAAGGATTGTCCCGTGCAAAGCACAAAATACTAATCAATAAAAAAAGAGAAAGCTTTCCCATATAATTTCCTTAATTTGGTTCTAATTGTTTTAGCTCAAAATATTCTTTTTGTAAAAGCGCATTTTTTTGTTTAATCAATTTTACATTTTGTATTAGATTGTCTCGCCTGTCTTGAAGATCTAAAAGAACCTCAAGAGAACTTTTTCCAAACAAAACATCGCCTACATACACACCAAACAACACAACAGCAAAAACGAGAAGAAAAATCTTGCCATAAAAAAGCTTATTAACTTTCTTTGTGGTATCCTTTTCCAACTCGTATAAAATCTTGCTCATTTAACTAGCTAAACAATTCTTTTCCTAAAAACTCACCAAACCCAAGTTCTCTTTCTATCTCTAAAAGTCTATTATATTTAGCTGTTCGCTCGCCTCTTGCTGTGGAACCTGTTTTTATCTGTCCAGAATTCAAGGCAACTGCAAAATCAGCTATAAAAGCATCTTCACTTTCACCGCTTCTATGACTAACCACACAAGTATAGTTATTTCTCTGCGCTAGACGAATAGTTTGCATAGTTTCACTCACTGATCCTATTTGATTTAATTTTATCAATATAGAATTTGCAACACCTTTGGAAATCCCCTCTTTTAATATCTTTTTGTTTGTAACAAAAATATCATCTCCAACAAGCTGAATCTTGTCTCCTAGCTTATTAGTCATTATTTTCCAGCCATCCCAATCATCTTCGGCAAGACCATCTTCTATGGAAACTATAGGGTATTTATCACAAAGTAAAGCATAATATTCAACCATCGCTTCACTACTAAGTGTTCTATTTTCTGAGCCTAGTTTATATCCACCATCAACATAAAATTCACTACTAGCGGGATCTAGTGCTATTGCTATATCAACTCCTGGCTTATATCCGGCAGCTTCAATTGCTTTTACGATAAGTTGCAAAGGTTCTTCATTGCTTTTCAAATCTGGAGCAAATCCACCTTCATCTCCAAGAGCTGTACTTAGTCCCTTGTCAGCTATGATCTTTTTTAGATGATGATAAGTTTCACTTGCTGACCTTAATGCATCTTCAAAATTATCAAATCCTATCGGAAAAATCATATATTCTTGAAAATCTACATCATTATCTGCATGGCTTCCACCATTTATGATGTTAAACATAGGAATTGGAAGAGTGAGTGCGTTAATGCCGCCAAGATATCTATATAATGGCATGCCTAAACTATTCGCAGCAGCCCTAGCAACAGCCATCGAAACTCCTAATACTGCATTTGCTCCGAGTCTATTATAATTTTCTGTGCCATCTAGCACTTTCATAGTATTATCAATATTTGCTTGGTCAAATGGGTCAAGTCCGATTAATGCATCTGCGATTTCTATATTTACATTTTCAATGGCTTTTAAAACACCTTTTCCCATATATCTTTTTCCACCATCTCTTAGCTCAAGTGCTTCTTTTGAGCCAGTACTTGCACCGCTTGGAACGATTGCACTTGCAACCACACCATCACTTAAAACAACTGTAGCTCTCACGGTTGGATTTCCCCTACTATCTAATACCTCATCAGCAAAAATATCATCTATATAAGTCATTCTTCCGCGCCCTCCATTATATTTATGGGTTTCATCCCCATAGCTTCTTTAATTTTTTCTTCTAACTCCAAAGACAACTCTTTGTTTTCTTTCAGTAATGCCTTAACATTTTCACGACCCTGCCCAAGTCTTGTTTCACCATAACTAAACCAAGCACCACTTTTGTCTATAATGTCTAATTTCACACCATAATCAACTATTTCGCCCTCTTTACTTATACCCTCACCGAACATAATGTCAAATTCTGCTATACGAAATGGGGGTGCTACTTTGTTTTTTACGACTTTTACTTTTACTCTATTTCCTATTTGATCTTCACCTTGTTTTAAGGTGGCTATTCTTCTGATATCTAGCCTAACTGAAGCATAAAATTTAAGTGCATTTCCTCCTGTGGTTGTCTCAGGAGAGCCATATCCCATAGTTCCTATTTTCATACGAATTTGATTTATAAATATAATTGTTGTTCCCATTTTGCTAACGACACCAGTTAATTTTCGCAGAGCCTGAGACATAAGTCTTGCTTGAAGACCAACATGAGTATCGCCCATATCGCCTTCTATCTCTGTTTTTGGAGTCAAAGCAGCAACTGAATCAATCACAATCACATCAACTGCTCCGCTTCTCACTAAGGTTTCTACGATATCTAGTGCTTGCTCACCGAAGTCTGGTTGTGATACAAAAAGATTATCTACATCTACGCCCAGGTTTGCAGCGTATTTAACATCGAGTGCATGTTCTGCATCGATAAAAGCACAGATACTCCCTTCCGCTTGAGCCTGACCAAGCACCTGAAGAGCAAGAGTTGTTTTACCAGAACTCTCAGGTCCATATACCTCTACCATTCTTCCTCTTGGAATTCCGCCAATTCCAAGTGCTAAATCCAATCCGAGAGAGCCTGTACTTATAGCTGCAACTGGCTCAACAACTTTATCACCAAGTCTTATAAGAGCACCTTTTCCAAAAGCTTTGTCTATTTGCTTTATCGCTAAATCTATCGCCTTTTTCTTATTTGCATCAATTTCCATATAATTCCTTCATATTTATTAGCACTATTTTATCACTTTGTGCTTAAAAATGTCCTTTTGTGTTGTAAAAAATAAAAGTTTTAATAAAAAAGTGATAAAATGTGCAATAATTAAGGAGTATAATTGAAAAATATTACCGTAGCCCACTCACCAGATGCTGATGACATTTTTATGTACTATGCTATAAAGTTTGGATGGGTTAATTTAAAAAATATAAACTTCCAAAATATTGCACTTGACATTGAAACACTCAACCAAAAAGCATTAGAAAATATATATGATATTTCCGCTATAAGCTTTGGTTTATATCCTAAGATAAGAGATGAATATGCTCTTCTTCGAACAGCCGTTAGTTTCGGAGAAGGATATGGCCCAAAAATTGTGAAGCTTAAAAATAAAAAGCTTAAAAGAAATTTTAAAGTTGCTCTTAGTGGGGAACATACTACAAATGCTCTTCTTTTTAAGATAGCTTATCCTGATGCCAGAATTGTTTACAAAAACTTTTTAGAGATAGAAAATGCTGTTCTCTCAGGTGAAGTTGATGCTGGAGTTTTGATACATGAAAGCATACTTAATTTTAATGAAAATTTAGAAGTTGAGCGAGAACTTTGGGATATTTGGGCACAGCTTTGTAAAGATGATTTGCCCTTACCGCTCGGCGGCATGGGCATTCGTCGCTCAATTCCACTAAATCAAGCTATAGATTACGAAGAAATTCTTACAAAAGCAGTGCAAGTTGCCCATACTCATCAAGAGATTCTCTCAAAAATGCTTTTGGAGCGAAATCTAATAAGAGTCGATGGTCAAACTTTAAAAAAATACCTTGCCCTTTATGCAAATGACAAATCAATTACCATGGATGAAAAACAGTATAATGCTATAGATAAACTTTTTGAACTAGGATTTAATCACGGCTTTTATGATGTAAAAATAGAAGTAAGAGATTTTTTAATTCCAACTGAATATAAAGTCTTAAGAGAGAGTTAGTTTGAATAAAAACAGTATATTCTTGGCGACTACTAAAACTTTGGTTGAGAGGAATCTACTGCTAATTTTTAACAAAATTGTAGCAGACAAGATAATATTCTTGGCGACCGCCAAAGCTTTAGTCGCGAGGAATTTTTATTGGGCTTTGCTCGATAAAAAGGGGATATAAAATGGAAGCCAAGCTAATAGGATTAGGTGTTGAGACATTTAAAATGGCACTTTACTTATCAATGCCTATGCTTTTAGCTGGCTTATTTGCTGGTCTTGCTATTAGTATATTTCAAGCGACTACTCAGATAAACGAGATGACACTTAGTTTTGTGCCAAAAATTTTAGTGGTTGTCATAGTTGCTATTTTTACAATGCCTTGGATGATGAACATGATGATAGAATTCACAACCCACATTATCACAATGATTCCTTCGTTTATATTTTGAAAAATATAGATTTTTCTACTTATTCAAGCTTGAAAATTGGTCCTAAAGTTGATGTAAAAATTATAGATGAGATAAAAGTATACAAAAATTTCATGATCATTGGAGGTGCAAATAACCTTCTTATTTCACCAAATCCTCCAAAACTTGCTATGCTTGGAAAACAATTTGACTTCATACATGTAGAGGAAAATTTCTTACATATTGGAGGTGCAACTCCAAGTGGCAAAATCCTCTCGTTTGCAAAAAAATACAATATTGCAAACTTTGAATTGATACAAAAACTTCCTGGAACTCTTGGTGGAATTGTAAAGATGAATGCCGGACTCAAAGAATGGGAGATATTAAATCATCTAGTCGCCTTAAAAACACAATATGGCTGGATACAAAAAGCTGATATAAAATACGGCTATAGACACACAAATTTTGAAGGCATAGTTTTTGAGGCAAAATTTGAGATAAATAAAGGTTTTGATTTTACTCTTTTAGAAATGTTTAAAAAATTAAGAGACAACCAACCTGGTCTTCCAAGTGCTGGAAGTTGTTTTAAAAATCCAAAAGATAATTTTGCTGGAAAACTTCTTGATGAGGCTGGATTAAAAGGATACCAAATCGGGAACATGGCCTTTAGCAAAACTCACGCAAATTTTCTAGTAAACTTAGGTGGTGGAACATTTGAGGATGCAATCACACTTATAGAGAAAGCTAAAAAAAAGGTTTTGGAAAAAAGTGGTATAAATTTAGAATTAGAAATTGTAGTTTTGGGGCACAAAGTCTGATTAGACTCCCCAATGTGCCCTTTCCCCTATATAGCTTGTTAAAAAGTTTATCAAAAACTTATGAGAATTATAATCAAAATTACTTAGTAAAGCTCTTATGGGTGAATATTAATTAAAAAGTATATGCTTTCTTAAAGTATTCTTAACATAATTTATACATTTTTTGTAAATGATTGTAATCTTGGTTTTACTTCAATCTTCTTCATATCTATAAATTTATCTAATTTAAAAGCATCTACGGCACACCTTCCAATCATCGCAGCATTGTCTGAGCAGTATTTCAATTCTGGCACATGTAGCACAGCATTTTTTTCTTTGCAAAATTTTTCAAGCTTATCTCCTAGATATAGATTTGCACTAGCCCCTCCTACTACGCCAAAATTTTTTATAGTTTTATCTTTGTATATTTTTTTTAGTTTTTGCATCAAATGCTCTACTGCAGTCTTTTGAAAAGATGCACAAATATCTGCTTTTACCTCATTATTTAAGACTTCTTGGTCTTCTATAGATAGTCTTACTTGATTTTTTAAACCTGAGTAACTAAAGGCTAATTTAGGAGAATTTAACAGTGGAATAGTATATAAAAATTTATTGGCATTTCCTCTTTTTGAATGCTTTTCAACGATAGGTCCGCCTGGATAGCCCAAACCTAGCATTTTAGAAACTTTATCAAAACTTTCACCAAAACTATCGTCGAGCGTAGTTGCTCTGATTTCAATCTCATCATAATTCTTTACATGTAAGATTTGGGTATGTCCTCCTGATACTAGCAAAACATCCATGGGAAATTTTGTCTCTTTTTCCATAAATAACGAATATATATGTCCTCGCAGATGATTTATCGGCAAAAGTGGAAGATTCAAAGAAATACTCAAGGCTTTTGCCATAACGACACCCTCAACGAGTGTCACACTAAGTCCTGGCTCATTTGTCACAGCTATCGCTTTTAGTTCACCAAAATACTCTTTTGTTTCTTCTAAGATTTTCGGAAGTGTGACTGCATGTAATCTTGCAGCAAGTTCTGGTACAACGCCTCCATACTTTGAGTGGATTAATTCTTGCGAAATTTTCTTATGATACATGAGTTTTGCATCTTTGATTCTCGTAATTGCAATAGAGCTGTCATCGCAACTACTTTCTATACTTAAAATCAAAATATTGCTCCATATTTTTTATTAATTATAACCATATTCTATTTAAAATCTAGCACTCCACTATATTTACAGCAAGGCCGCCAAGAGATGTTTCTTTGTACTTGCTCATCATATCTTTTCCTGTTTCAAACATAGTTTTAATCACACTGTCTAATGATACAAAATGCTTACCATCACCATTCATTGCCATTCTTGCTGCATTTATTGCTTTCATAGCTGCCATCGCATTTCGCTCAATGCAAGGGATTTGAACCAGCCCGCCAACAGGGTCACATGTAAGTCCAAGATTATGCTCCATCCCAATTTCAGCAGCATTTTCGACTTGCTCTATACTTCCACCCATGATCTCTGCAAGTCCTGCTGCTGCCATCGAACAAGCAACCCCAACTTCGCCCTGACAGCCAACTGCTGCTCCACTTATAGATGCATTTCTTTGATATAACAATCCAATTGCACCAGCAGTTAATAAAAAATTTATAACTTTATCTTCGTCAAAATCTTTTAAAGATGAGCTTAAAAATTTATTCATATATTGTATCACTGAAGGTATTATCCCTGCAGCTCCATTTGTGGGGGCAGTGACGACTCTATTTCCGCACGCATTTTCTTCATTTACTGCCAATGCCCAAAGGTCTATCCAATCCATCACTTCCAGTGGATCAATCATAGAAAATCCGTCTTTTCTTTTTAGTTTATTATAAATCCTATTTGCTCTTCTTTTTATGCCAGTAACTGGTAAAATTCCACTTTTTTTGCAGCCGGCACTGATACTGCTCTCCATAACTCTCCAGATATGCAGTAAAGATTTTCTAACTTCCTCCTCGCTTCTCATACTCTTTTCATTTTCCATCATTAGTGTGCTTATTTTAAAAGAATTTTTTCTGCATTTATCCAAAAGCTCTTTGGCCGAATTAAATTCAAATGGCAGGTTTATGTTTTCATCACTTGCCACATCTTTTATATCATCTTCGTCTAAAATAGATCCTCCTCCGATGGAATAGTATGTTTTTTCAAGCAATAATTTTTTATTTTTATCATACATGTAGAGCTTTACACCATTAGGGTGAAAATATAAGAATTTGTTAGCATACAAGATTATATCTTTTTGAAAATCAAAATCAATTATTTTTTTTTCCAAGAGATTTATCTTTTTATACTTAAGTACATACGAAAAACTCTCTTTAGCTACTTCTATATCAATCTTTTCTGGCGTGTTTCCAATCAATCCTAGCACTATGGCACGGTCACTTCCATGTCCTTTGCCAGTAGCTCCAAGTGAGCCAAAAAGTTCTATTTTTACATTATGACAAATGGAAAGCAAACCTTTTTTTAAAGCTAGTTGCATAAACTCTTTTGCGATTTTCATAGGTCCCATTGTGTGAGAACTTGAAGGTCCGATACCAATCTTAAATAAGTCAAATACTGATTTACTCATAATTTACCTAGTTTTTTTATACGATTATAACATTTTTTTCTGAATAATATTGATGCGACTAAGTCGCATTTAAGTGTTTATGAAATATAATTCTTTTATGAAAAAAATAATAATATTTGCTATGATAATTTTAAGCACAACTTTGTTTGCAAAACTAAATGTGATAGTAAGCATACTTCCTGAAAAGACTTTTGTTAAAGCAATCGGTAAAAATTTAATCAATGTCAGTCTTATGGTTCAGCCTGGAAGTTCACCTGAGACTTATGAACCAAAACCTTCACAAATGATGGATATTTCTAGAGCTGATATTTACTTTTCTATTGGTGTTGAGTTTGAAGATACTTGGCTTCCTAAATTTGCCAATCAAAATAAAAATATGAAAATTATAAACCTCTCAAAAGGAATTACCAAAATAGCGATGACATCTTTTCAAGGTAAAAAAATTAAATATGGAACAAAAGATCCTCATATCTGGACTAGTCCCAACAATGTAAAAATCATCGCCTTAAATATTTTTAATACACTTAGTAAGTATGACAGTAAAAATAAGAATCATTATAAAGAGAACTATGAAAAATTTATACTTCAGATAGATAAGGTTAATCTAAAAATCAAGAAAATTTTGAAAAATACTCCCAAAAATACAAAGTTTATGGTATTTCATCCTGCGTGGGGATATTTTGCAAAAGAGTATGGCTTGAAGCAATTTCCAATAGAAGTAGAAGGAAAATCTCCAAAACCAAGAGAGTTGATTTATATCATGAATATGGCAAAAAAAGAGCATATAAAAACTATATTTACACAACCTGAATTTTCAGATAAAGTTGCAAATCAAATTGCAAAAGAGCTAAATATCAAAGTGATAAAGGCAACTCCACTTGCTCCCAATTGGTCGCAAAACTTGATAAATTTTGCAAAAGCCATAGCTTATGAATAAAATATGTCAATTTTAGAAATTAAAAATGTATCCTTTGCTTATGACAAACAAAAGGTTTTAGAAGATATAAATTTAAGTGTAGAAGAAAAAGATTTTTTAGCGATTATTGGTCCAAATGGCGGTGGAAAATCTACGCTTTTGAAATTAATATTAGGCATAAACAAACTTCAAAGCGGTGACATTTCAGTTTTGGGCGCTCCGTCATCAAAAAAACTCTCCTTGATTGGATATGTTCCTCAAAATACAAATGTAAATACTGATTTCCCAATAAAAGTTATAGAAGTTGTCTTGATGGGTTATATAGGAGAGAAAAGACCTTTTTTTGGATATGGGAAAGATGAAACAACCTCAGCAAATACTGCTTTAACTCAAGTTGGTATGGGGACATTTGCAAATGAGAAGATAGGCTCACTCTCGGGGGGACAAAGACAAAGGGTCTTGATAGCTAGAGCACTTTGTGCAAATCCTAAAATCTTACTTTTGGACGAGCCAACTTCTAGCATAGATATAAATGGACAAAAAGAGATATATACTCTTTTGAAGAAATTGCATAAAAATATAACTGTAGTGGTTGTTAGTCATGATCTTTCCATAATCCTGGAATATGCAACAAAAGTAGCTTATATCAATAAAAATTTAGTACTACATGATCTCAAAATTACTCAAAAAAACTTCAAAGCCCATGGCGAGCATTTTTGTGAAGTAGAACTTTTAAATATGCTTGAGGGAAAATAAATGCTAGAAGCCCTGTCTTATAGTTTTATACAAAATGCAATAATAGCTGGAGTCTTAGTCAGTTTAGCGGCTGGAATTATCGGCTCTTTGATAGTCGTAAATCGTATGGTATTTTTAGCTGGTGGCATTGCTCACTCTTCTTATGGTGGAATTGGAATGGCTGTATATTTTAGTATTCCTATATTTTTAGGTGCCTCGTTATTTGCAGTAGGAGCCGCATTACTCATAGCTTTTATAAGTTTTGAGCAAAAAAACAGAATCGACACCTTCATAGGTTTGATTTGGGCTGTAGGTATGGCCATAGGTGTAATTTTCATAGATATGACACCTGGATATAATGTAGATTTGATGAGTTACCTATTTGGATCTATTTTAGCTGTAAGTCGCCAAGATATATATTTTATTTGTGCACTTTTGGTGCTTATTGTATTTGTAATATCTTTTTGGTATAGAAATATTTTAGCAGTCTCTTATGACAGTGAATATGCGGCTCTGCGAGGCATACATGTAAAATTCTTTTACACTTTAATCCTGGTTCTTTGCTCTCTTACAGTCGTTATTGCCATAAAAATTGTTGGGTTAATTCTCGTGATTGCACTTTTGACGATACCTGTGTATATAGCTGAAAAATTATCTTCCTCCTTAGCCTTTATGATGGTAATTGCAAGCCTTTTTTCAGCATTTTTTACTTTGATTGGTCTTTTTTTCTCATACACCTACAATTTAACATCAGGAGCAAGCATCATTTTAGTCAGCGCATCAGGTCTGGGTCTTTTTTTGCTTTTCTCTAAAATTAGAGCCCTCCTTCGATAAGTTTTTCTATTCCTTCTTTGGTAAGAGGTTTAGAAAAATAGTATCCTTGTATAATTTCGCAACCCATTTGGGTAAGAAGCTCATACTGCTCTTCTGTTTCAACGCCCTCAGCTAAAACTTTTAAATCTAGCCCTTTAGATAAGTCAATAATGCTTTGAGTAATAGCTTTATCTTTTTTGTTTGTTACGATATCATCTATAAATGATTTATCAATTTTTAGTTTTGTTATTGGCAGATATTTTAAGTAATTAAGAGATGAATACCCTGTGCCAAAATCATCAATCGCAACACCAATACCCATGTCTTTAAAACGCTCCAATATTTGAATTGACTCTTTAGAGTTTTTCATAATATATCGCTCTATTAACTCCGCCTCAATCCAATACTCCTTGCAATGTGTTTGCGCTAAAAGTTTCTCAAAAGTCTCAAAGAAATCATAGCAATCTAATTGTTTAGCCGTAAAGTTAATAGACATAATTCCAAGATTATAACCTTTATCATTCCACTCTTTAATTTGCTTCATCGCTTTTTTAGAGATTATATTCCCCATCTCTATTATTAAATCACTGTCTTCTGCAATTTGTATAAAATAATCAGGATATACCAATCCTTTTATAGGATGATTCCACCTAACTAGAGCTTCCAAACCCACTATCTTTTTTGTACCAACTTCAAATTGAGGCTGATAATGCAGGATAAATTCATCATTTTCTATAGCATTTCTTAGCTCTTGCTCTACTTTTATGTGCTCTAGTATATTTGTATTCATACTCTCATCATAATAAATTGATTGATTTTTGCCGCTGCCTTTTGCTTTATACAAGGCAATATCGGCATACTTCAAAAGAGTCTGTTCATCTTTTGCATCATTTGGAAAAATCGACACACCTATGCTAAAAGTGACTTTGAATGAGTTATTTTCAGAAATAAACGGTTTTTGAAATCGTTTTAATATTTTTTGAATTATCAATGAACTGTCGGATATATTACTTAAATCTTCTAACACCGCCACAAATTCATCACCGCCAAACCTGGAAACTACATCAGTAGTTCTTACTTGAGATTTCAATATGCCGGCTATTTTTATCAACAACATGTCACCCACATCATGTCCATAAGCATCATTTATATTTTTAAAATTATCAATATCCAAAAACAATACAGCAAGTACTTTTTTGTTTCTAATAGCTTTTTTCATATTTTGGTAAAGTCTGTCCATCAATAAAATTCTATTTGGCAATGAT
The DNA here is from genome assembly GCA_964650375.1 of uncultured Campylobacterales bacterium. GTDB lineage: Bacteria > Campylobacterota > Campylobacteria > Campylobacterales > Sulfurospirillaceae > JAADIZ01. The sequence goes on from CAZYTB010000043.1 coordinate 12,001, forward strand.
GTAAGAGAATCATGATTTGCTTGAAAGATTAGTTTTTCTTGCTGTAATTGAAACTCTTTTTCTATTCTTTTTCTGTCTGTAATGTCTCTTATCACAAAGTGTCTCATTGTTTCATTATTTAATCTCAGTTCTGTTATAACAAAATCTATCCAAACCTTTTCACCTTTGAGTGTCCTTGCTTTAAACTCAAACTCGTTATAGCCTTTTTCTTGAACGATATCAAACATTTTTTCAAGTTTTTCTAAAGAATTTTTTCCATCTTCTTGAAATTCTGGGAATAGTTTTTCTACTTCAGTATTTAGAAATTCTTGTTTGTTTTTTGCTTCAGCCATTTTGAACATAGCTTCATTACAATCAATTATTTTTTTGTTTTTTGAAAGAAAAACTCCATCATGTGATTTATCAAAAAGTGTCTCAAAAATATTTTTTTGATCAATCAGTTCTTTAGTTTTAAAATTGAGTCTATTTTCTAAAACTTTAAAAAGCTTTTTGATTTTAATTGATAAAATCAAAAATAAAACACTCATAAACACTAACACAGCAATAGCGATGAGTATAGTGTCGCATATTGTCTTATTTACCATATCTTTTAAATATTTTTTTTGCTTTTTGTATAATTCTTTTGTATTCTCTACTTTGGTGCCAATTATCAGATTCAAACCAGGAATTAATTTTATATAAGAAAATTCTTGTTTGTTTTGCTTAGATATATATCTCATAAAAAATCCATTTGGAATTATTTGTGCACCTCTTATGGCATCTCTAACAATGTGTCTTCCTTTTATAATATTATTCCATTTATTTATTTCTTTAAGACTATTTTTTTCAATCATACTATTTCCGCTAAAATCATAAGCAAAGATATATCCATATTGATCTTTTTCTATACTAAGTAGGTATTCTATTATCTCTTTTTTAACATTGTCTAAAATATCTTCTTCATATCTAGCAGTTCCTATAAAAATATCAAGTGGCTCAAAAATCTTTACAAAACCTAACTTCTTTTTCATCTTATGCTCATGGGGCTTATACCACCACCAAGTATCAAATCCTTTTTTTTTATGTTCTACTATACTTATAAATTTTTGCATAATATATTCTTTTTTACTATCTTGCAGATTGATTTGATTTGTGCCTTCTAGCTTTGGAATAGTTGGCAGAAGTATGCATTTCCCTTTAAGCGTATAAATAAAAAAATATCCTGTTTTATTACTAAAAAATCTTATATCTCTTAATTCATCTTTAATCTTTTGAAGAATTATATTTTTTGGAAAACCTTCATGCTGAGTATAAATACTTTTTATAATTTTTAAACCAAACTCAACATTATCTTTTACTTTTGTATTTGCATTTTTTCTTAGTGTTTTTTCATATATATTTATAAAAGTTATCACTTTGTTTATATTATCTTCTGCTGCAATTCTAGCTCTTTTGTTATATTCTACATTTATATTTTTTAGAGAATTATTATAATTTTTAAGAGTAGCGTCAGTAAAGATAAGAATCAATGCAATAGAGATAATAATGAAGCCAGCAATAGAAGACAAAACCATCAAATTGATTAATCTATTGCTGCTATACTTCATTTCATTGTTATTTCAATATCCGTCTAAATGTTTTGTTTTTGGCAAAACTAGATTTAAAAATACTCCAATTACTGCACCAAGTCCGATTCCACTAAATGCAACTCCGCCAAAATCAAAAGTCATGCCCCCAATGGCAAAAACTAAAATCATAGAGACGATTATCATGTTTCTTGGATCTTGTAAATCTACTTTTTCTTTTATCAATGTTCCCATGCCGATTGATGCAATAATCCCAAAAAGAAGAAGCATGATGCCTCCCATAACAGGAACAGGTATGGTAGCTAAAAGTCCACCTAATTTACCAACAAATGCTAAGACAATTGCAAATATCGCAGCCCATGTCATGATAGCGGGATTGTAAGCTTTTGTGATAGTTACAGCTCCTGTTACTTCAGAGTAGGTAGTATTTGGCGGTCCTCCAAAACAACCAGCCACACTTGTCGCTATTCCATCTCCTAAAAGAGTATTTTTAAGTCCTGGTTTTTTTAAATAATCTCTTTGTGTAATATGACTAATCGCCAACATATCTCCTATATGTTCAACCGCAGGAGCGATAGCAATAGGCAAGATATAAATGATGGCTTCTAAGTTAAACTTTGGAGCAATAAAATGCGGCATAGCAAACCAAGGAGCGTTATAAAATGCATCAAAACTAACTACGCCATAAAACAAAGATACTATATATCCGACTGCTACTCCAAAAAGTATCGGTAGCAATCTAAAAACCCCTTTGCCGACTAAAGTAATCAAAAGCGTTGCGGCAAGTGCAGATAGAGAGATAACTATGGCTTCGTTAAAAGGAACAAGAGTAATAGCGCCATCTCCTGTTTTTCCCATAGCCATGTGAACTGCTACTGGTGAGAGAATTAGTCCTATTGTCATAATAACTGGTCCAACTATAACAGCCGGGAGTATTTTATGTATGAATACTGAGCCTTTTATTCGAATTAGTATGCTGAGAAAAACATAAAAGAATCCTGAAGCTATGAGCCCTGACATAGTTCCTGCAATCCCCCAAGTTTTCACACCATAGATAATTGGTGCGATAAAAGCAAAGGATGAAGCTAAAAATATAGGCGGAACTGCTTTTCTATTTATGATTTGAAAAATCAGAGTTCCGATACCTGCTGTAAATAAAGCAACATTTGGATCAAGCCCTGTCAATATAGGAACAAGAACCAAAGCACCAAACGCCACAAACAAAAACTGAAAACCAATTACGCTGTCTTTCAAGCGAAAGTTATAATCTGTACTATGCATACACACCCTTTTTTAAATATTTTCGAACCTCTTTATCTATTTCAAAAACTTCGTCTAGTGTTTTAGGACAAACATCGGAAAAATGAAAATAAGCCTTTTTGTTAATCTTTGCAATATCCAATATATTTATCTCATTATTTAAAAATGCGCTAACTGCTATCTCATTTGCAGCATTTAGCACAACTCCTCGCGCAGGATGTTTTAAAATATCTTCTTTAATTTCCCAGATAGGATATCTTTCTTCTTCAATTTTTCTAAATTCAAGCGAGCCAATTTCCAACAAATCAACAGGTGGTAAAATCTGCTCGCCCACACTACCAAGCAGAGCAAAAGAGATAGGAAGTTTCATATCAGCGTTTGCGATATGAGCGGTTGTGCTTCCATCTATAAAATTTATCATCGCATGTATTATGGATTTTGTCTCTATGATAGCATCTAATTTTTCACAGCCATAAAGCCATTTTGCTTCTAAAAGCTCATACATTTTATTTGTCATAGTCGCACTATCAATCGTGATTTTTCTTCCCATCTTCCAATTTGGATGTTTTAATGCTTCTTTGGGTGTCATGGTTGCTAATTTTTCTAGTGGAGTATCTCTAAAAGCACCGCCACTTGCAGTTATGGTCATGGATACTGGAGTTTTGTCTTGCAAAAGATACCAAAGACCAAAATGTTCACTATCTATGGGAATAATTTTTAAAGTATCAAGCAGACTTCCTGCTACAACTAATGATTCTTTATTTGCTAGGGCTAGCTTTTTGCCAAGTTCTTGAGTGCGTATTGAGGGTGCAAGTCCAGTAAAACCTACTAAAGCATTCACAACCAAATCACTTTCGCTTGACTCTATTGCTTCTAAAATACCTTCATCTCCGTAGAAAACATTATCGTGATTTACTTCACCAATCAGTGTTTTATCTCTAATACAAACAAATTTTGGTCTAAATTCTTCTATTTGTTTGTTTAATAATTCAATACTTTTCCCCGCAACTAAAGTCTCTACATGTAAACCAAATCTCTTTGCGACTTTGAGTGTGTTTACTCCAATTGAACCAGTAGAGCCTAATATAACCACTTACAACAAGCCTCGAAGCAGAACTAGCATTATGATTGAACCAAACATGTAGCCATCCGCTCGATCAAGCATGCCTCCGTGCCCTGGAAAAATATTTCCACTATCTTTGACGCCTGCTTCTCTTTTTAGATAACTCTCAAACAAATCACCCCAAACAGACGAAAGTGAGACAAGAAAAGATATCAACAAGGCGAGAGTTATATTTACACTCTCTAAGCCAAATAGCGTTCCTATAATTGTTGCAGCTATTATGCCACCAAGTACGCCTTCCCAAGTTTTATTTGGAGAAGTTTTTGAAAAAGGGGTTTTGCCTATACTTTTTCCAACTACATAAGCTCCTATATCGGATGATGCTACAACGGCAACCAGCCAGATGATTGAACTCATCCCAAAATCTTTGTACAAAGCAAACAAAAACAACATGGAAATTGTAGGATAAAAAAATGGAGCTAAAATCTTATAGTTTACATCTTTTTTGTGAGCCATAATAGATAAAGCAGAAATAATAACAATATATGTAAGATCATCTGGATTTGGGTAGATATAAGCAGCAAGCCAAATGGCTGTGGCATAGACAAAGTATTTATTGTCTTTGAGTTCAAAGAGTGACATAGCTTCATAAAAAGCTATTAGATAAATTGCGCCAAAAACAACCCATGTAACAAATACATTATCGATAATTACTACACCTAATGCCACAAACAAAAGCGCAAATGAAGTCAGCACTCTTAGCTTATTGGAGTTATATATTTCTCTAAAATTCATAGGACACTCCATTTAATTTTCTACATGTTATCAAATATATCGTGAGTTTTTGCTTATGCTTTTATATCTAGATGAGTAG
>CAZYTB010000044.1:0-16649 GCA_964650375.1 uncultured Campylobacterales bacterium
TGGATTTTGCAACTATGCTAGAAGAGTCTTTTAAGGATACAGAAAAAGATGCACTTATTGATGGTGTTGTTGTTGAGATTAAAGAGGATGTTATCTTGGTTGATGTTGGTAAAAAGTCAGAAGGAAGATTATATACTTCTGAAGTAACAGATGCTGAGGGTAATATTATATGCAAAGTTGGAGATACAATTACCGTTGTAATATCAGGCTTCAGGAATGAACGACCTATCGTTTCCCATAAAAAAGCTCTAAAAAAAGTAAAAGTTAAAGAATTTATAGAAGCTCATAAAGAAGATGAAGATAAAGTACTAGATGTAAAAGTAGTAAATAAAAATAAAGGTGGTTTTATTGTCGAAAATAGTGATGGTATTGAATTTTTCCTACCTCGTTCTCAAGCGGCTGTGAAAGATATTAACTCACTAATGGGTAAAACCATCAAAGTTAAAATTATCAAAATTGATGGTGAAAACGAATCAATAATTGTTTCTAGAAAGAAATTTTTAGATGATGAGCGTAAGAAAAGAAAAGAAATAGTTCAAGAGTTAATAGAAAAAGATGAAGTAGTTGAAGGTACAATTAAGAAAATTACAACTTATGGAATGTTTGTTGATGTTGGTGGAGTTGACGGATTAGTTCATTATAGTGAGATTAGCTATAAAGGTCCAGTAAATCCAAATACATTATATAGTGAGGGCGAAGTGGTTCCTGTTAAAGCTATTAAATATGATAAAGAGAAAAGGCATTTGTCTTTGTCTATAAAAGCGGCAATGCCAGATCCTTGGGATGAAATAAAAGATGAACTAGAAGCTGGCGATACTATACAAGTTACAGTTAGTAACATTGAGCCTTATGGTGCATTTGTTGATCTTGGAAATGATATAGAAGGATTCTTGCATATATCAGAAATTTCCTGGGATAAAAATATAAAACATCCAAAAGATTACATCAAAGAAGGCGAAGAGATTGATGTTGAAGTTATTGAAATTGATTCTAAAGATAGAAGACTGCGAGTTTCATTGAAAAATATCCTACCAAAACCATTTGATGAATTTATGAAGAATTTTAAAACCGGAGATGTTGTAACTGGAAAAATTACAACAATCACAAATTTTGGAGCATTTATAAGAATAGGAGGAATCGAAGGATTATTACACAATGAAGATGCTTCTTGGAATCGCAATAATAAATGTAAAGATTTGTTTAAAACAGATGACGAGATAGAAGTAAAAATTATTAAAATAGATGATATTAATGAAAAAATATCATTGAGTAAAAAAGCTTTAGAAGATAGTCCAATACAAAAATATGCAAAGACTCATGCAAATGGCGATATAGTAGTGGGTAAAATTAGAGATATTAAAGATTTTGGTGTTTTTGTTGAACTAGAAGAAAATGTTGATGCATTGATAAGAAAAGAAGACTTGGGGCAATCAGGCGGAGATGAATTAAAAATTGGTGATGAAATTGAAGCAGCTATTGCATTTATTGACGACAAAAAAAGCAGAATTAGACTATCTATAAGAAGATTATCACAACTTAAAGAGAGAGAAGCTTTAAAAGAGATAAACAAAGAAGATAAAATGACTTTAGGCGATATCTTAAAAGATCAACTTAAGTAATAAGTAAATCTTAATGCAAAAAAAGATACTTGGTGTTTTTTTTATTGTTTTGTTACTCGGTATAATTGGGATACTATATAGTTTTTTCAATTATGCCGATAGTCAAACAATTGAAATTAAAAAGTATCTTTCTCCTATTCAAAAAGAAAATAAAAAACTGAGTTTAAATAAGTTATGGATTGATAGTTTGGCAAAATCATCTAGTATGAAATATTCTTATCCTGTAAATGAACTTTTTATGCAAATAGATTTACATAAATATATTCCACCAAAAACAAAATCGTATAAATTAATAATAAAAAACATTGATCGTTATTCTGTTTTTTGTGTCATTCAAACACTTTCACATTTTAATATTCCTTTTGTGCTGTCGAAAAACAAAACAGTTCCAAGTGTTTATATTGGAAGCGATAGTGATGAAAAGCTTAAAAAAATTGTAAAAAAATTAAAAGATTATGAAATAAAATCAAAAATAATAGAGGAATGGAAATGAGCAAGAAAAAAATAATAATTTGTGATGCAATACACCAAAAAGGTTTTGATCTTTTAGAAATCGAAGATGACATAGAAGTATTTAATGCTATAGATTTATCAAAAGAAGATTTATTAAATGTGATAGGTGACGCAGATATTGCAATCACTAGAAGTCCAACTGCGGTAGATAGCAAATTTTTAGAAGCAGCTAAAAATCTAAAAGCAATAGTTCGTGCAGGCGTAGGTGTTGATAATGTAGATTTAGATGGTTGTAGTAAAAGAGGAATAATCACCATGAATGTTCCAACTGCAAATACTATAGCTGCGGTTGAAATGACAATGGTTCATATATTAAGTACAGCAAGAAGTTTTACAAATGCCAATAATAACTTAAAGATAGAGCGGGAATGGAAAAGAGAAAAATGGTATGGAGTTGAGCTATCCGGCAAAAAATTAGGAATAATAGGATTTGGAAATATCGGTAGTGGAGTTGGTACCAGAGCAAAGGCTTTTGGTATGGATGTAATCACATATGACCCTTATATTGAGCCTTCAAAAGCCACTGATATTGGTGTAGCATATACTGAGAATTTTGATGACATATTGGCTTGTGATTTTATAACTATACATACTCCTAAAAATAAAGAAACTACAGATATTATTTCATACGATGAGATAGAAAAAATGAAAAATGGCGTAAGGCTTATAAACTGTGCAAGAGGTAGCTTATATAATGAAAAAGCATTATACGATGGGATTAAACGAGGAAAAATTGCATTTGCCGGGATAGATGTATTTTCTTATGAACCAGCCACAGATCATCCACTTTTAGATTTAGAAAATATTTGCGTTACTCCTCATCTTGGTGCAAATACTGTTGAGTCACAGGAAAAAATAGCTATACAAGCAGCAGAATGCGCTCTAAATGCAGCTAGAGGAGTTAGTTATCCAAATGCTCTTAATCTTCCTATAAAAGCTGAAGATTTACCGAGTGATATTTTTCCTTATTTAGAATTAACACAAAAAATGTCATATTTTGCCGCTCAAATCAATAAATCACAAATTAAATCTATAAGGATTAAAGCAGAAGGAAATGTGAGCAAATATGCAAAATCCTTGTTGACTTTTTCTATTGTTGGTGCACTAAAAGAATCAGTAGGTGATAATATAAACTATGTAAATGCGAGTTATGTTACAAAAGAAAAAGGAATAGATACTACTTTTGAAGAGATTCCAGCAGCATCTGGTTATCATAATAAAGTTACTATAGCGCTGACAACTCAAAAAGGTGTAACAACTATTACTGGAACGGTTTTCGAAGAGATAGAGCAACGAATCGTGAATATAAATGGCTTTGGTTTCGACTTCAAGCCAAAAGGCAAAATGATAGTATTTAAAAACAAAGATGTGCCCGGAGTTATTGCCAGCATTGCAACATTGCTAGCCAAAAATGGTATAAATATATCAGATTTTAGATTGGGTAGAGGTAAAGATGCTTATGCTATGGCAGTAATTTTAGTAGATGAACCTATAGATAAGAAAATACTTAGTGAGTTAAATTCTTTGGATGCTTGTCTTTGGGCAGAATACGCGATATTGTAACAATATAAAAATTATAAGAAATTTTAAAAATTTATATAATATTTTATAATAATTATTTATATTGTTAATTAATATTTTAAAAATATGCCACTATTTTACCCGTATGATATAAAAAATTCTAATAATTTTAACTTTTAATCTAACTTTAAATTTATAATGTGATATAATAATCTCATATAAAATAAAGGAGAAACTAATATGGCTAGAGTTATAGTGTTAGGTGGAGGAGTATCAGGTCATACTTCAGCCACATTCTTAAAAGATTGGTTGGGTAAAGACCATGAAGTGGTTGTTGTTACGCCAAATGCTAAGTGGAATTGGATTCCATCAAACATTTGGGTAGGTGTAGGTGGCATGAAAAAAGAAGAAGTCATCTTCGAACTTGCTCCAGTTTATTCTAAAGTTGGTATTGATTATAGACAAGCCAAAGGTTTATCTATTCATCCAGAGGGCTCTAGTGAAGAAGAGAAACAATTTGTGACCATAGAATATACTGGTCAAGACAAAGTTGGCAACACAGAGATATTGACTTATGATTATTTAATCAATGCAACTGGACCAAAGTTAAACTTTGGAGCAACTGAAGGCTTAGGACCAGATATTGGCAACACAGTCTCAGTTTGTTCTGCAGAACATGCAGAGCACGCTAGTGAAAAACTAGATGAATTGATAGCTCAAATGAAAAGTGGCGAACATAAAAAGATTTTGATTGGGACCGGACATGGTATGTGTACATGTCAGGGCGCTGCATTTGAATATACTTTTAATGTGGATCATAAACTACGGGAAGAGGGTGTTAGAGATAAAGCTACTGTAACTTATATATCCAATGAATACGAATTGGGTGATTTTGGTGTAGGTGGTATGCATATAAAGCTTGGCGGTTATGTAACAAGTGGCAAAGTCTTTGCAGAATCTCTATATACTGAACGAAATGTTAAATGGATTAAAAGAGCACATGTCAATAAAGTTGAAAAAGATAGGATTCATTATGAGTTACTAGATGGGACAAAACATGAAGAAGAGTACGATTTTTCAATGCTTATTCCTCCTTTTGGTGGAGTTGGTTTGAAAGCGTATGATAAGACTGGGGAGGATATGACTTCTAAGATATTTAATCCAGGTGGTTTTATGTTTGTTGATGCAGATTACACCAAAGGTGTTGCCCCATATGAAGAATGGGATGCAGATGATTGGCCAACTTATTGTCAAAATCAAACATACAAAAATATGTTTGCAGTAGGTATTGCATTTGCACCACCTCATTTGATATCAAAACCTATGAAGAGTCCAAATGGAACACCAATTAATCCTACACCTCCAAGGACAGGAATGCCAAGTGCCATGATGGGAAAAGCTGTTGCAAAAAGTGTAAGAGATATGATATTAAATGGTGCAACTGAACCAACACATAGTTCAAAAATGAGTGAAATGGGCGCAGCTTGCGTTGCAAGTGCTGGAAAAGGGATATTTAGTGGAACAGCAGTGGCTATGACCATGTATCCTATTATTCCTAATTTTAAAAAATATGAATATGGAAGAGATTTAGATGGCACCTTTGGAGAAATAGGACTTGCGGGACACTGGGTAAAACATTTCTTGCATTTTGCATTTTTGTGGAAAGCAAAGTTGAAACCATTTTGGAAAATTATTCCAGAATAAGCTTGGCTTTAATCAAAGATGAAAATTATACAAGGTACTCTCACCAAAGGTGGAGCTTTAGTGAGAGGAATTTTTAATGGGCTTTGCCCATAAAAAAGGAGAAATAAAATGAAAATAATACCTTATAGTCAAAATGATTTCACACCAATCCCTAGTAATTTTACGAAATTTAGAAGGACTTGTGTGATTTGGCAGTTTTTTAGATTTATTGTTATTAATATTAAAATGACTGTGCTTATCTTAAAATCACATCATTAAATAAAAATTATAGTAACTTTTGATATAATATAAATTATTAGGAACATCTTGAGTCAAGATGTTCCTAAATACAATTATGGAGAAAGTAATGAAGATAATCTTATTCCTTATCTTTGCAATCCTTCCTATTTTAGCCTCGTCACAAATTTATACAAATCTTGACTTGAATCAAGCTATAAAAATTCTTAAAAAAGATAATCTTGAGATAAATATAGCTAAATTCGATGAACAAATAAAGGATTTTGAGCATAAAATAGCGCTGGGGCACAATTATGGAAAGTTGGATTTAATACAACTCGCACTTAGGTCAAATGATGCGGGAAATGTATTTGGATTTAAATTGCAAAGTAGAGAAGCAAATTTTGGTGATTTTGGTGCTAGAGAATTCATGAATTCACAAACTCCAACAGGCTTTCCAGATAGTGCCTACACAACACCACCAAATGATTTAAATTATCCAGCTGCAAGAAACAATTTTCAAACGAAACTAAAGTATGAACTTCCTATATATACTGGCGGAAAACTAGAGCAATACGGGAAAATTACAGCTGCACTTACAAAATTAAGCGCCATGAGTATGGAGCAAATCACTAATGAAAAAATATATCAATTAAAAAAAAGTTTTTTTGATATATATCTTTTAAATTCATATCTTCATAATCTGCAAATTATAGAAAATAACATGAATAAATTAGAAAATATGGCTGAGAGTATGATAGAAGAGGGATACGCAAAAAAAGTAGATTTATTAGAAGTTCAATCAAAAAAAGCAAATGTGACCAGAATGATAAATCAAGCAAAAGCAAATAAAGAGTTGGTTTATCACTTTGTTTCATTTTTATTAAATGCTAAAGTTAAGTCAATATCCGGTAGCTACACAAAAGTGATGCCAGAGACTTTCGCTGTTAAAACAATATTGAAAAGAAATATAGATATTCGAAAAGCCAAACTCGGTTTAAAAGTAACAGACATGAATATCAAATTACAAGAAGCTTCAAATTTACCAGAAATAGGAGCTTTTGCTGAATATTCAAGCGCTGACAATAATTTTTTGAATGATTTTACTAAACATGATGCATATACTATTGGTATGCAATTTAAGTGGAATTTGTTCAATGGCGGTGTTAGCAAGAATAGTATAGAAAAAGCAAGAGTAAAAAACCTAAAAACTAAAACACAAGTTGAGCTGGCAAAAAGAGGAATAGTTTTAAATGTAGAAAAAATAAAAACTGAAATAAAGAATTTTGATTTTTCTATAGATAGTTTGGAAAAAGAAATTGAATTAACTCGTACTATCTATAAAAACTATCTTGGAAGATATCAAGAAAAATTAGTATCAATAAATGATGTCATAATAAAGCAATCTCTTGAGATAGAAAAAGTTTTAAAATTAAAAGAAGTACAAAACAAAAGAAGCAATAAGATATTAGAATTAGAAAAAATAGCAAATGGAGAAATTGAATGAATAAAATTTTTATATATATTGGGGTTTTATTGGCCCTGTCTTCGCAGATGGCAGCATCCGGATTAAACTTGAGTGGGAGTGTAATTTCTGATAATCAAAAAATGATAACAAGTAGATATATGGGTTTTGTTATTGATGTTAATGTAGATGAAGGTGATAGAGTCAAAAAAGGAGCTTTACTGTATGAGATTGATACTAAAGAGATAGATAGTGCTAAAGCACAGGTAGAATTAAGTATTTCTCAGGCAAAATTAGCCTCCGCGATGTATGAAAATCAATTCCAAAATATTGAACTAAATCTAGAAAGATATAGAAGACTTTTGAAAAAAGATATGGTTTCTAAATATGATGTGGAAAATTTAGAATTAGCTGAAAAAAATTTGAAAGCTATGGTGAAAATTTCAAAAGACCAGATTAAACAAGCTAAAGCAAAATTACAAGAAGTTCTAAACCAATATAGGTATCTCAAGATTACCGCACCAAACGATGGTGTTGTGATAGCAAAAAATATAAAAGTTGGGGAAATGGCGATGCCCGGAATGCCAGCAATTATTTTGTCTGATTTAAGTGATCTTAAAATATCTACAGAGATTTCTGAGAGTAATTTAAAAGATATTAAAATCGGAGAAAAAGTAAGTGTTGAAATTCCTTCAATCTCATTAAAAACTACTGGAATAATTGCCTCCATAATACCTAGTTCTAACCCTTTAACACATACATTTAAACTTAAAGTTAAGTTTGACCAAAAAGGAAAAACAGTTTTCCCCGGGATGTATGCAATAGTAAATTTGAAGTAGGTTAAAATATGGATCAAAAAAACTATAAGGTAACAAATATTGCAGGAAAACTCGCCAGAGGTTTTTTACATAATCCGCTCACTCCAGTGCTCGGCATTTTTTTACTTCTTCTTGGATATTTGGCATTGCAAATCACTCCTAGAGAAGAAGACCCTCAAATAGAGATTAGTGGCGGAGCTGTCATAGTTGCACTTCCAGGAGCAACTCCTAAGCAGATTGACAATGTAATAGTGAAGCCATTAGAGCGAAAGATGAAGGAGATTAAAGGTGTCGAGTATATATATGGAATTTCTGCTAAAAATGTGGGTATTGTAAATATAGTTTATTATATTGGGCAAAATAGGGAATCTTCTAATTTAAAATTGTATGACAAAGTTATGCAAAATATGAATGAATTACCAAAAGGCACAATGCAACCTATAGTTAAGCCTTTTGATATAGATATAGACATTCCTATTGTTACTGTTGCTTTTTATTCAAAAGACGACTCAAATATTTCCGATGTAGAATTATATAAGAGAGTGAAGTATATACAAAATGAATTAAATGAAATAAAAAATGTAGCAAAAACAGGTTTAAAAGGTGAAAGAAGAGAGCAATACAATATACAAGTTGATTTAGATAAACTCTCAGGCTTTCATCTATCTATGGGTCAAATTACAAAATCATTACAATCATTGGCAGTTGATGTGCCAGATGTAAAAGATAGAACAAAAGATGGAAAATTGGCAATTTTTGGTGTGAAAAATGCAATTGAGAGTATTAAAGATGTACAAAGTCTTATAATAGCCCAATACATGGGCTCCCCAATTTACCTAAGAGATGTTGCAAAGGTGACAGATGGTTATGATATTCAAAATTTTAAAAGCGCTCAAATTTTATATAGAAAAAATGGAAGGTTTATTAGAAGTAAAGATCAAATTACCTTGACTTTATCAAAGTTAAAAGGGACAAATGCTGTTGTTATAGCAGATAAAATAACAGAAAAATTAAAAGAATTACGAAGTGAGTTAAGTAGTGAAGGGATTAGTTATAAGATAACAAGAAATTATGGAGTGAGAGCAGATGAAGCCGTGAATGAGCTAGTTTTTCACTTATTGATTTCTATTGTGATTATCGCACTTCTTTTGGTATTTGTTCTTGGATGGAAAGAATCATTAATAGTAACCTTTACAGTTCCAGCAATTTTAGCAGTCACTATTTTTGTAGCATACTTGAGCGGTCAAACTATAAATAGAATCACCTTATTTGCATTTTTGCTGAGTCTTGGACTGTTGGTAGATGCTGCAATTATTGTTATAGAGAATATTCATAGACATCTACACTCTCATGATTCAGTGGATAAGGATATGGACGAAATATTGTTGGAGGCAACAGATGAAATAGGGGCACCTACAAATGTTGCAACTCTAGCTATAATACTTACTATGGTTCCTATGGCATTTGTTGGTCAAATGATGGGACAATTTATGAAACCTATCCCTGAAAATGTTCCAGTTGCGCTTCTTGCATCTTTGATTATTGCTTATATATTTACACCTTATCTGTCTAAAAAATTGCTAAAAAAACCAAAGCTGCATCACCATGAACACCATTTTCAAAAAGATAACCAAGGCACAAAAGGAGTGAATAATGAAAATAATTGAAAAAATAATTTACTCCATACTAAACTCTAAATTCAAAAAGTTTTTGGTTATATTTATTACGCTTTTAGCTTTTATCGGTTCAATCATGATGTTTCCTACAAAAATTGTACTAGCCAAAATGTTACCAGGAAAAAGTGCAAATACATTTTCGATATATGTTGATACCCCAAGTGGTAGCTCAATTACTCAGACTAAAAAAGTTACACAGTGTATAAATAGTATCTTAAAAAAAGAAAAAGAAGTAGTGAATATCGAAACATATTTAGGCGCGGGTTCTCCTCTTGATTATGCAGGTTTAGTAAAAGGTTCTGGTTTAAAAACTGGTGAAAATGTGGCTGAGATTGTTATTAATTTAACAAACAAGCATAATAGAGCTGAAAAATCATATATGATGGTTCATAGGCTAAGACCAGTAATCCAAAATAGCTGCGAAAAAATTGTAAAACAAACAAATATTAAGATGATAGAACAGCCTGCAGGTCCTCCAACTTTAGCTTCAATTGTCGTAGAGCTCTATGGGAATAATAGTGAAAAATTAAGAGTTATATCATCTCAAATTGCTAATATTTTGAAACACACAAAAGATTTGGTGGATGTTGATATTATGCAAGATGAAATTTATAAAAAATTTGAACTAGAAGTGAATAAAGAAAAAGTTATAAGGTCTGGTCTTTCAGTTCAGCAATTAAACCAAATACTATATCTTGCATTTCAAGGTATGAAAGTAGCTGTTAAAAATAGTAAAAATTCACCAGAACAGATACCATTGTTCTTAGTTTTAAGTAAAAAAACAAAAGAGTTGAGTTCTTTCTCAAAGCAAGCATTGGAAGATAAACTCTCCGCTCTAAAGCTTATGAATAAGCAGGGCATGATGATACCAGTTAACGAGCTTGTGGATATAGTGGAAACAAATTCGTCACCAACGATTATGTCAAAAAATCTTAGAAAAATGGTAAATATTATTGCAGAGACAGATTTAGTATCCCAGGTTTACCCTCTTTTAGATGCAAGAGAGAAAATAAAAGAGTATTTCAGCAAAGATTATGAAGTTACAAATACTCATCTTTTTAACTTAAGATTAAAAGATAAAAAAAGCGGTGAAATCTTTGACTTAAATTGGAACGGTGAGATGAAAGTCACCATGGACACTTTTAGAGATTTAGGCGGTGCTTTTATAGCTGCTCTTGTATTAATATTTTTACTTATGGTTATATACTATAAAAGTTTTGCTCTTAGTGGAATTATACTTTTAGGAAGCTTTTTATCTATTATAGGAGTAATCGTTGGACACTGGATTATGGATGTTTTTACAACACAAACATTTTTTCTGACAGCCACTTCACTTATCGGTTTTATTGCTCTTATGGGTATAAGCTCGAGAAACTCACTGTTACTTATAGATTTTGCTATAAGTTTAATAGAAAAAGGAATGCCAAAAAGGAATGCTATCGCCGTAGCGACCGCTACAAGAGCGAAACCAATCTTCTTAACCGCAGCTGCGATTATATTGGCTAGTACGCTACTTGCAAAAGATCCTATCTTTGGTGGTTTGGGAGTTGCACTGATTTTTGGTACGATTGTAGCAGTAATCGTTTCTCTTATATTTGTTCCAGTTTTGATGGACAACACAAAAGCGATTAAAGACATAAAATAATAATCTTGGAGGATGAATTTAACTCATCCTCCAACTTCTAAATATATTTTCTTATATTTCTCAACTTTCTTATAATTAAACTGCCTACTTTGTAAAAATTACACAATATAGACTCAAATTTATTGTTTGTTAATAAACAATCATACACTTCACTTAAATCATTTTTCTCTTTAACTGTTAAATTAATCACGCAAAAATCCTTGTCTAAAAGTTATTTTAAAGTAAATAATTATACCTAAAACAATATAAAACATAAATTAAAAATAATAAAATATAATAATATTGTAGTAAAAATGTAAAAAAACATACATAATATAAAATTAAATGTAAATAAATTCATATAATTGTAATTATCATACGGTAAAATGTATACAATATACTATATTTTAAAACTTAAAAAATAAGTATTTATAAAGTTGGATATAAAGTTTTATGTAGTTGAATTATTTTATTTTTCTATATATTGATTTTTTTAAATCAATATATAATATTGCAGTTTTCGGTTGTGAATTTTTGAAGTTCGTGATAAATAGGTGTAAAAAATTAGTTATTACTTCTTTTTAGGCATCAACTTTTCATTTTTTATATGTACACTAGATCTATTTGAAATATTATCATACATGAAATATAAAGTAACTACACTAAAAATAACAAATATAGCTAGAATCCCAACAACTAAGTAGATGTTTGCGTATTTTTTAAATGTTGTCATAAGTACCCCTTTTTAAAATTATATCCTAAATTCAGATAAAGAATGTCCTAATTAATAATTATTTGAAAAGATTATGATATATGTTTCATTTTGAAGCACTTTACTTATCTATTTTGATTTGTTTTAACATATTTTTGCTATAATCTATTAAAATAATTTAGGAGAAATGATGGCAATATATTCAATGGGTGATTTAAAAAAAGGATTAAAAATAGAGCTTAATGGAGTACCTTTTAGAATAATGGAATATCAACATGTGAAACCAGGTAAGGGTGCTGCTTTTGTTAGAGCAAAAATTAGATCTTATGCAAATGGTAAACTAATAGAAAAAACATTTCATGCTGGTGATAAATGTGAATCTCCAGACTTGGAAGATAAAACTATGCAATATCTCTATGATGATGGAGAATTTTTGCAATTTATGGACAATGTTACCTATGACCAGATTGGTCTAACAAGAGATCAAGTAGGAGATGCCGCAAATTGGATAATAGATGGTATGAATGTAGATATGCTTTTTCATAATGGTCAACCAATAGGTGTTGATGCACCAGCAGTAGTTGAACTTAAAATTATTGAAACTCCACCAAACTTCAAGGGCGATTCTCAAGGTGGTAAAAAACCTGCAACTTTGGAAAGCGGTGCAGTAGTTCAGATTCCATTTCATGTACTTGAGGGAGAAACTATAAGAGTCGATACAGTTCGTGGCGAATATATAGAAAGAGTCAAATAACTCTTTCACATGTAAAGGAGAAAAAATGTCAAAAGTATTAGTTCCGCTAGCAAGTGGATTTGAAGAAATAGAAACACTTACAATCGTGGATGTTCTAAGAAGAGCTGAGATTGAAGTAGTGATAGCAGCACTTGATAAAAAACAAGTCACGGGTGCTCACGATGTTAAAGTGCAAGCAGATACACACATTCAAGATGTTGATAGTTCTGATTTTGATATGATAGTTTTGCCAGGAGGACTACCAGGTGCTACAAATCTGCAAAAAGATAAAAATGTTATAAGTCTTTTAAAAAAATTCGATGAAGAGAAAAAATACATCGGTGCAATTTGTGCAGCTCCAATAGCATTGCAAAGTGCTGGGGTCTTAAAGGACACTTATACATGTTACCCATCTTTTGAAAAAAATATAAGAGAAGAGGGTTATGTGAGTGACAAAGATGTCGTAAGAGACGAAAATGTAATCACATCAAGAGGACCAGGGACTGCCGCAAAGTTTGCTTTAGCTATTGTTGAACAACTTAGTGGTGAAAAAATGGCAAATGATGTCAAGGCTCAACTGCTTTTATGAATAAAACCATAGAAATAGGAAAGATAAACAGACTTGAGATAGATAGATTTACAGATCCTGGAATTTATCTTGTAAGTGAAGATGAAGAAGAAGATGTACTTTTGCCAAATGCTTATGTTACCGATGAGATGCAGTTAGGTGATGAAGTAGATGTTTTTATCTACACTGACTCAGAAGATAGACTTGTGGCAACTACTCAACAGCCAAAGGCGATGCTCGATGAATTTGGTTATCTAGAAGTCGTAGATGTGACTTCTTTTGGTGCTTTTGTGGATTGGGGTTTGCCAAAAGATTTATTTGTGCCAAGATCTTTTCAAAAGATTAAGCTTGAAATTGGCATGAAGTTTGTTTTTAGAATTTGTTTAGATGAGGAAACAAATCGTCTTTTTGGTGCTCACAAATTTAAAAAGTTTATAAGAAATGATATTGAAGAACTTAAAATAAATCAAAGAGTAGATATTATCATAAGAGAAAAAACTCCACTCGGCTTTAAAGTGATAGTTGACAATAAATATGAAGCTATGATTTTTCAAAATGAAATTTTTGAGGATATTTGGATTGGTCAGAGAAAAATTGCTTATGTTAAAAACATAAGAGCCGATAAAAAATTAGATATTTCCTTGCAGCCACTTGGTAAAGAGAATGAGAATACAGCAGTCCATAGAGTTGAAAAAGTTTTGCGCTCACATGGCGGAACAATGGAATGTAACTACAAAAGCTCGTCAGAACTTGTGAAAGATACTTTTGGACTTAGTAAGAAAAATTATAAAAAAGCTTTAACAAAACTCTTGGAAGACAAAATCATAACTCTTAATGAGAGTGGAATTTGCCTAAATCAGTAGCAATTATCGGGGCTGGAGCTTCTGGACTTGTTGCGGCTATCGTTGCAACAAGAAAAGGAGCAAAAGTTCGAATCTTTGAAAAAAATCCTAAAATTGGCAGAAAGATATTGGCAACTGGTAACGGAAGATGTAACATAACAAATCAATCCATCAAATTATCAAATTATCACGGGGAAAATCCATCTTTTATAAATGTCTCAATCGACAGATTTAACACCTCTACATGTAGAGCTTTTTTTAACGAACTAGGCATAGAAATGTTAGAAGGGCAAGACGGACGCCTTTATCCAAAAAGCCACCAATCTTCAAGCGTTGTTGAGCTTTTAGTTTATGAATGCAAGCGTTTAGGTGTGGAATTTTTATTAAGTAACGAGGTGACACAAATAAAAAAAGAAAATGATCGATTTGTTTTGCAAATAAATGACAAAAATGAATACACACAAAAAATACTTATTTCCACTGGCGGTTTAGCGATGCCAACTCTTGGAAGTTGTGATAGCGGATATAGATTTGCTCAAAATTTTGGTCATACCATAATTCCCACTTATGCTTCACTAGTTCAGCTTGTATGCAAAGAAGATTTGAAGAGTATCAGCGGAGTTAAAATTGAAGGAATTATAGAGATTTTGATAGATAGACAAAGTGTGAGAGCAAAAAGTGGAGATTTGCTTTTTGCAAATTATGGCATATCAGGCTCCGCAGTTTTAGATGTAAGCAGAAGCATAGGAAGAGCACTAGAGCGGGGATGTGAAGTAATCGCAAAACTTGATTTGATGCCTGAGTATTCTAAAGAACAGTTAAAAAATATCTTGCAAAAAAGAGTAAAATTTTCACATGGAAAAAGTGTTTCTTTGTGGTTAGATGGTTTTATAAATTCAAAATTAGCAAAATTTGTCGCAAAAGACTTACAAATTGAAAACGCAGATAATTTAAACACAAAAGATATAGTAAAATTAGCCTACATGTTAAAAAATATGAAACTTAAAGTAATCGATACAAAAGGATTTAAAAGTGCGGAAGTAACCGCTGGTGGTGTGAACACAGATGAAATAAATCCACAAACGCTAGAATCCAAACTTCAAAAAGGACTATTTTTTAGTGGAGAAGTACTTGACATAGATGGAGATTGTGGGGGCTATAATCTACATTGGGCATGGGCTAGCGGGTATAGTGCTGGTCTTGCTTTAAGTTAGAATTCAATATAATACTTTTATATTTAGGTGATGGAGTTCACCCGTAAGCGTTCATCTCGAACTAATAACTCCTTTAGAGGAGATTTTATGCAATTTGAAAGCATACTTTTTAATCAAATGAATAAGTTGGAAACACTCCCTTTTAATGCCGGGTTTTATAAAGATTTAAATCTAGATCAAATCATAGATAATGTAACTTCCTACAAAAAAGATTATGATTTAAAGAGATTTTTTTATACCCCACTTCAAGATTTAAATACCATTAAATTTAGACAAGATGTTATGAAAGATTTGGAAAATAACGAACTTTTTCTTTTGGTTGAAAATTTTGCTCAAAAGATATCGCAAGTAGATAAATATCAGAAAATGATAAAAAATTTGGATTATGATGAGTATGGAAAAGGCTGGTTTTTACAAATGGCTTTAGTATATATAGAGGCTATAACACTCTTTGAAAATGCTCTAAAATCGTTAAATTTATACTCAGATGGATTTATTTTGTTTCGTGATTATATTAAAAAATATTCACAAAGTGAAAGTTTTAAATCACTGCTTAATGATGCCTTTATACTCAAAGAAAAACTAAGTCTTATACAATACAACATAATTATAGAAGGTATTAAATTTAAGGTTAAAAAATATAATAATGAAATAGATTATTCTAAAGAAGTAGAAAATATCTTTAAAAAATTTGAACAAGGGGAAACCAAAGATTGTAATTGTGAATTTGAGAAAAATAAAGGAATAAATCATGTTAATGCAAAAATTTTGGAATTTGTTGGAAAATTATTTCCTGATGAATTTTCAAGCTTGGATAAATTTCATGATAAGTATTTAGATTTTATAGATGAAAAATTTCAAAAATTTAATATAGAAGTTCAATTTTACCTGTCTTATATAAAGTTTATTGCTAGAATAAAAAATGAAAAATCGCCATTTTGTTATCCACAAATGAGCAAGGAAGACAAAAGCATACATGTAGAAGATGGATATGATTTAGCTCTTGCTTATGGTTTTTCATTTGAGAAAAAATCTATAATAAAAAATAGTTTTTATCTAAAAGAAAAAGAGAGAATTATAGTGATATCTGGTGCAAATCAGGGTGGGAAAACCACATTTGCACGCATGTTTGGACAAATTAATTATCTAGCAAGTCTAGGTTTGCCTATACCAGCATTTGAGGCGAAACTTTTTTTAGCTGATCATATTTTTACTCATTTTGAAAGAGAAGAAAATATAGAAAATCTTCGCAGTAAACTTCAAGATGACTTGGTGCGAATGCACGAAATATTGTCCAAGGTTTCGACAAATAGTATAATTATCTTAAATGAAATCTTTTCATCAACTTCTCTTGAAGACTCACTATTTCTTGGTAAAAATATCATGGATAAAATTGTAGAACTGGATTTACTTTGTATTTGGAT
>CAZYTB010000045.1:0-16601 GCA_964650375.1 uncultured Campylobacterales bacterium
ACAATTATAATTTCATCTACTTTGTGTCTTTGATTTATTATTGAATTTATTGAAATATGTAAAAAATCAGCCCTGTTATGGGTTGGAATTATAGCTGTAATTTTCATACTAGAAAGTTGTGTTTTGTAGTTTTATATACATCATAGCTGTCATTATGGCATCACTCATAGCATCATGTTTCCCAAATATAGGGAGATTTAAATCATCCATGATGGTGTCAAATCTCAAATCTATTCTTCCCTCAGGATTTACCCTTCTTTTTTTATCATGATATATTTTTGATACTTCTATTTGTTTATTTGGTAAATTAATCCCAAGAAGCGGTTTAAGATATTTATTTATCATTTTAACATCAAACTCTAGATAGTAACCAACCAAAGTTCTATTTTCTATGAAATATAAAAATTTTTCTAATGCCTCATTTGGCTCAAAACCATTTTCTAAATCTATATTTCTGATATAATGTATTTTTATGCTCTCTATACTAATTTGTTTAGTTGGTTTAACAAATAGTTCAAATTTTTGTGATGTTAATATTTTGTTGTCTTTGATTTTAACTGCTCCAATAGACAAAATCTCATCTTTTTTTGGATTTAATCCAGTTGTTTCTGTATCATAAACAACAATTTCATCGCTAGGAGCACTATCAAATAAAAAAGAAAATTTCTTATCTTTAAGTTTGTTTATATTTCTATTTTTAAGAAATTTTTTAATCAATTAGCTAACCATATCTGTATTGAAATGATGTGATATAAATTTTTTAAATATATTTACAATTTTAAAACTGTCTTTCAAAAGGTCTAGTTCTAGTTTGTTTAATTCATTAATTGTAATTATATTGTTTCCCATTTTTTTCTCTAATTTGATTTCACTGAGTCTCTGTTTTAGTCTCAAATTTAGTAAGGTATCAAATGATTCAATGAGTTCGCTAGCAAATTTTTCTTCTAAAATCTTAAGTTTTACTAACTCATTAATTCTTTCAATTGTATTTGTTAGAGTAATGCTGTTTTCTAGTGCCAAACTTCGCACACCCTGAACTATCGGGAAAATTCCGCCTTTTTTGACATCTACTTTATTGTGATCTGTTTTTAAATTGGAAAACATACCGATAGGGGTTTCAAAAAGAAGCGTGGCTTTCGCAAAATTAGCCATAATAACATCTTTGCCTTTTAATTTTTTAAATATTATTTCTTTCAATTTTATAAGTAAATTTTCATCTCCAGCTACACAAATTGAATCAAAAAATATTGCGAAATGCATATAGTCATCTCCGCTAGGAGCTTCTAGCCATCGCTCTATCTCGCTTATATATTTTTTTGACTTCTTTCGCCAATAAGGATTTGAAACCATTATGTTTCCATCACATTTAGGAAAACCAAAATCCAAAAGAGTAGCGTTAAATTTCATCATATGTGGCTCAAAATCGTTTTCATTTTCAAAATCATCAATTATCAGAGCATTATCTTGGTCAGTTTTGAGCATTTGTTCTTTTCTGCCTTCACTTCCCATGACGATAAGTGCAGCTTTTTTCGCCAAATCTTTTGGCATTATCATCTCATAAAGTTTTTTATATATCTGTTCATTTAATTCGGAAATTAATTGAGCAATGTATTCTACCTTCGTTCCCTTTGCATGTAGCTTTTTTATGATATTTATAAAATCTTTACTTGCTGACTTTAGCTCCTCTATGCTTTTTGCTTTTCTGATTTGCATAGAAACTAAATGTGTGTGATTTGCAAAATAACTAAGAAGATCTAGCTGCTCCAATATTCCAAATACTTTATCATCTTTTATAACCACTAATCTTTTGATAGAATTTTTTGTTAAAAGAAATAGAGCATTTGAGAGAAAATCATCATATTCTATTGTAATAATTGGATGAATTGCAATTGGTCCAATTGGCTTAAATTTGTCATAATTATTAAATAAAACATATTTTCGAATTGTGCTGTCTGTTACTATTCCGCAATCATAATTTGGTCCATTTTTGACAACTATGCACTTGTTTCTTGAATTAACCATCTTTTTTAGAGCGGTCATTATAGGAGTATTTGCATCTACGATACAAGGTTCATGTATATATGAATCAAAAACTTTTGCAATCATAAAACCAGATAATTGTGTAGAGTATTCTTTTTGTTTGGCAGATTGAATTTTGTTTGCAAGGCCTTGTATAAAAAAATTTTTAAAAACATCATTTGTTTCAAGTAGTGCTAGAAAAACTTTTTTATCCAATTCAAAGCATATAAGTTCTTCAAGGACAGAAAATGAATCCTCAGTTTTACCATATATCAGGGAGTCTGCATCAAAAGT
The DNA here is from genome assembly GCA_964650375.1 of uncultured Campylobacterales bacterium. GTDB lineage: Bacteria > Campylobacterota > Campylobacteria > Campylobacterales > Sulfurospirillaceae > JAADIZ01. The sequence goes on from CAZYTB010000045.1 coordinate 2,314, forward strand.
ATTTGAATTTGAATAAACTTTTATAAGTTCATTCTCATGGAATTCTCCAACTTCGCCTTTTACAACTATGTATAAATATTTCGATTCAACACCAGGAGAAATTAGAATAGAATCTTTTTTGTAATAAGCAATATTCATAGAATTTAGTGTGCTATTTAACTCAGTTTGTGTGAGCATCTCAAATGGATGTATAGATTTTAAAAATGATTCTTGATCATGTAGGCTCATGTGAAGTTACCTTATAAAAGTGAGTGGTACAAATTGTACCACTCATAATATTTTAATGAGCTGAAGCGCTGCCAGCTCCTCTTGGAACTCTAATGTTTTCAACCAATTCTTGTATATGTTTTGGAGGAGGAGGAGTCATGCTGCTTACAATAAGAGCTACTATAAAGTTAAGTATCATTCCTATTGTACCAATACCTGTTGGAGCAATACCCCAAAGGTAATTTGCTGAGTCGCCACCCATGAATACAAAATAGACAATATAACTAAAAGTAAAGATAAGTCCACTTAGCATACCAGCGATTGCACCTTCTTTATTCATTCTTTTATAAAATATTCCCATAACAATTGTAGGGAAGAATGAAGCAGCCGCTAAACCGAATGCAAAAGCAACAACTTGAGCAACAAATCCAGGAGGATGTATGCCCAAATATCCAGCCACTAAAATAGCTACAATAGCTGCAAGACGAGCCGCTCTAAGCTCAGCTTTCTCACTTAGTTTTGATTTACCGGTTGTAGGGTCTTTCATGAGCACTTGACCAAGCAAATCATGTGATATAGCAGTTGAGATTGCAAGCAATAAACCAGCAGCAGTTGATAGAGCGGCAGCCAAACCACCAGCAGCAATGATTGCGATAACCCAGTTTGGAAGTCCAGCAATTTCAGGGTTTGCAAGAACGATGATATCACGATCTAGATATACTTCATTTTCCATTTTTCCAGAAGCTCTCATCTCAGCTGAAGTAGCAGTCACTTTTCCAGCAGGATTAGATGTTAATTTTTGACCATAAGTTCCAACTTTACCATTAAAGTGAGGTTTTCCTTTTTTGCCTGTAAATGCCTTACCGGATGCAACTTGGATTTTACCATCACCGTTTCTATCATTCCAACCTATAAGTCCAGAGTCTTCCCAAGTTTTAAACCAAGAGCCTCTGTTTATAGAGCCATCACTATTTTTTACTTCATTTTTAACAAACTTGGCATAATCTACATTTTGTAAATTTTTGATTAAATTAAGACGAGCGAAAGCTGCAACACCTGGAATCTGAGTATATAAAAGAGCGATAAATACTAAAGCCCAACCAGCAGATATTCTTGCGCCTTTTACAGTTGGAGTTGTAAAAAATCTAACAATAACATGTGGAAGACCAGCAGTTCCTAACATCAAAGCAGTTGTTAGCATAAATACATTCCAAGTGCTAGTATGACCCGCAGTATATGCTTTAAAACCCAAATCAGTCATAGAAGTATCTAGTGCATGAAGCAGATAAGTTCCGCTATTTATCATATGAATACCATCATCAAAGGCAAAAGGAATCTTTCCACCAAGCCCAATTTGTGGTAAAAATGTACTTGTTACTTGTAAAGACAAGAAAATAGCAGGTACAGTAAATGCGAAAATCATAACACAGTATTGTGCAACTTGAGTATAAGTTATACCCTTCATTCCACCAAGAACTGCATAGATAAATACGATAAACATACCGATATATACACCTAAATTTACATCAACTTGTAAAAATCTTGAAAATACGATTCCAACACCTCTCATTTGTCCTGCAACATATGTGAATGATATAAAAATAACACATATAACAGCAACAGTACGGGCAAAGTCAGAGTAGTATCTATCACCAACAAAATCAGGAACAGTAAAATTTCCAAACTTTCTAAGGTATGGAGCTAAAAGCATAGCCAGTAGAACATATCCACCAGTCCAACCCATAAGATAAGCACCACCATCACTACCTTTTAGTGAAATAATACCAGCAAGGGAAATAAATGAAGCCGCACTCATCCAGTCAGCCCCAGTTGCCATACCATTTAATATTGGGTGAACTCCACCACCTGCGATATAAAATTCTTTTGTTGAGCCAGCTCTTGACCATATTGCTATACCTATATATAGCGCGAAAGAAAGACCAACAAATAAATAAATTAAACCTTGTAATCCCATATTTTATCCCTTTTTATTCATGAACATTATATTTTTCTTCGATTTTTTCCATCATTTTTGCATAAACAAAAACTAGAATCACGAATACATATATTGAGCCTTGTTGAGCAAACCAAAAACCTAGCTTAAATCCCCCAAATGTGATAGCGTTTAATTCATCTATAAAGATGATTCCACATCCGTAAGAAACGATAAACCATATCGCTAACATTTTGAGAATAACAGAAACATTCTCTTTCCAATAAGCTTGAGCAGCACTATTGTCCATATGTTCTCCTTTTTATAAGATTATCTAATATAATAATTGATTAAAATAGCATTAGCGTAGCAAATGATATCTGAGTATAATTATGTAAGAAAAATGTCAGAATATGTGTAGAAAAGAAACATCTTGTATGATAATTCTATTGAAAGTCAGAAGTTGTGTAGTCATTTGTAATGATTGCTGCTATTTTGCTAGCAAGTATTTTATATCCGGCTGCATTTGGATGCACGCTGTCTATTTTTAAGGAATCATCATTCATTATCTCTTGTAACCCTTCATCCTCTAGAGGTACATTAAATTCATCTGATAGTTCATAATAAAATTTTGCTGTTTTGAGTGTCAGAATATCAAGTTTTGGAACACCAACAAGCACAATAAATATATGCTTCTTTTGTGCTAATTCTATCATTTTAGCGATATCTGCCTTTGTTTTAAGAAGATTATCATTTCTTAAGATATCGTTGCCACCTTCACAAATGATGAGTATCTGAGGTTTATACTTTTTCAAAAGAGCAGGTAATCTTTCTAAGCCTCTTCTCGCGTTCTCTCCGGATACGCCAGCATTTATAACTTTTGTTTGAAGTAACTTAGATAGTATTGAAGGATAATTTTTATCTTTATCCACTCTATAGCCGTAAGTGATACTATCTCCAAATGCTAATATTTTTGTATTAAGGGGAACAAAATAATTTCCATTGTCTTCATTATTGGAGTTGCCTATAAATTGAAAAATCACAATAGCTATGACAGCTAACAAAATTATTTTAAAAAAACTCATAGGCAGTCCTTATTTTTATAACAAATTGCTATTACCATTATGTGCGGCGAGAAATAGCAAGGTTAAATCTTTTGCATTAACTTTTTTTGCATTTGTTGGAGTTGAGGGGTCAAGAAAAGCAAGTTCTCCTATCTCATCAGCCCGGTCATTTTCAATATTTGCTTCTTTTAAGGTATTTGGTATTTGCATTTTTACTCTTAAGTCTAGCACAAAATCGATAAAACTCTTCGTTGAAGGATTTTTTATATCCAAGAAGTTACACAATCTTACCATTTTATCTTCGATTTCTGCCAAGTTTTGTATCAAGGCATAAGGTAAAATTATAGAGTTAGCAAGACCGTGGGGCATATTGTAAAGACCACCAAGTTGATGGGCGATTGAGTGAACCGAGCCTAATCCCTTTTGAAAAGCAGTCGCCCCCATCATGGCTGCTACTAACATGTAAGCTCTTGCATCTTCATCGTGTGGTTTTTCATAGGCAGTTATAAGATTTTCTTTTATTATTTTAACAGCCTCCATAGCAATCCCGTCTGCCATAGGATGAAAACCGGGAGCAATATATGCTTCTATTGCATGGACCAAGGCATCTATCCCCGTCCATGCTGTTATTTGTTTTGGTAAATTATATGTAAGAGTAGGATCAAGTATGACGATGGAAGGCAACATCATAGGATGAAATATAATCTTTTTAGCGTGATTTTTGCTATCAGTTATAACGGTTGCCCGTCCAACTTCTGAGCCAGTACCTGCGGTTGTTGGAATTGCTATAGTTTTTGCTATTCCAGACTCATCGGCTCTGCTCCAGTTATCTCCAATATCTTCAAAATCCCAAATACTAAGATTTTGCCCAGACATAAAAGCGATAGTTTTTCCGGCATCAAGCGCACTTCCGCCACCAAAAGCGATAACTCCGTCATTTCTATTATTTTTATAAACTTTCACTCCATCTTCCACATTTATACCAGTTGGATTTGGTTGAACATCACTAAATATAGTAAAAGGTATATCTTTTACTTCCAATGCCTTAATTAAATCTTGCATAATAGGAAGTTTTACTAAGGCATCATCTGTAACTATAAGTGGCTTTTTTATATGAAGCTGTTTTAGAGCTTTTGATATATCTTTGATTCTTTCATTTCCAAACCAAACAGTAGTTGGGTAATTCCAGTTTGCTGATGGCAACATTTATATTTCCTTCTTAAAATGTATAGATTTTACTCTTGTAACTTGATCATATCCAAACGAAGATAATGATATTCCTCTACCTGTATCTTTCACACCAGTCCATGCAAGTCCGGGATCAAGATAATCACATCTATTCATAAAGACTGTTCCGGTTTCAATTTTTCTTGATAATTCTCTAGCAGCTTTTATATCTTTTGTCCAGATTGAAGCAGTTAAGCCGTATTTACTATCGTTTATAAGCCCAATTGCCTCTTCATCACTATTTACTTTCATAATTCCAACAACAGGGCCAAAACTCTCTTCATTCATGACAGACATAGAGTGATCTACATCGACTAATACTTGAGGAGCCAAGTATGGTGTGCCTTCTTTTGAATTAGAAAATAAACTTTCATCAATCAAAGCTTTAGCACCGTTTTGCACAGCTTCTTTTATCTGCCTTCTGACAAAATCACTTGCTCCAATTTTTACCATGGGTCCCAAGTTTGTATCCTTATCTAATGGATTTCCAAGCTTATATTGTTTTGTTAATTCTACAAATTTAGAAACAAAATCATCATATAATTTTTCATGTACATAAATTCTCTCAATGCCACAGCAAGATTGACCAGAATTGAAAAATGAACCATCAACTAAATTTGCAACCGTGCTTTCTATATCAGCATCAATTCGAACATAAGCAGGATCTTTTCCACCAAGTTCTAATCCACAGGGTATAAATTTTTCTTTAATGGCATCTTGAACAGCAATGCCACCACCAACAGAGCCTGTGAAAAATACACCATCTACTTTTTTATCAGCTAGCAAATAAGCCGTTTCTTCATGATCTAAAAACAAAATAGAAAAAACATCTTCAGGTAAACCAGCTCGCTCAAATGCTTCCTTATATTGTTTAGCAACCAAAGGAGTTTGTAAAGAGTGTCTAAGGATCACAGAATTTCCAGCTAGAAGTGCAGGTATTAAAACATTAACTGAAGTTAAAAAAGGATAATTCCAAGGACTAATCAAACAGATAACTCCCAGAGGCTCTTTTTCTATGAATCGCTCAAATCCTTCTATCTCCTTTGGATAGTATGGTTTTAAGCTGATATCAGCAATATTTAGCATATACTCCGCTCTTTCTTTAAAGCCATTAATTTCAAAGACACTTTGACTGACAGGTCTTCCCATTTGATATGATATTTCTTTTGCAATTTCTTCTTTCTTGGAAACCAATTCATCTATAAACTTTTGTATATAGACTTTTTTTTCGACAAGTGGTACATTTGCCCATAGTTTTTGAGCTTTTTTTGCTTTTTCTAAAGTTTCATCAATATCTTTTCTTGTATTTAGATTTTCTTCTAAATATACAGAGTTGTCTATCGGTGTTATAGTTTTAAATATTGACATTTTTTTACCTTTATATTATTTCAAAATAGCGATTCAGTTGCCAATCTGTTATCGCTTTTAATTGTTCCGATGCTTCCCATTCCCGGGTAATACAGTAGTGATCTACAAAAACATCACCAAAAATTTCACGAGCTGCAGTGGATTTTTTTAATCTTTGTGCTGCACTGTCAAGTGTCTTTGGAAAAGAAAATTCTTCGCTCAGTTCTTTTTCATAAGCATTTCCAACTATTCCCTCAGTTGGTTCAATTTTGTTTTTTATTCCCCAGAGTCCTGTTCCAACAGCCGCACTTAAGGCTATATAAGGGTTTATGTCAGCTGCAGTTACTCTATACTCAACTCTTTGAGATTTTTTATTTCCTGTGATAGCTCGAAGAGCACAAGTTCGATTATCTATCCCCCAAGTAGCTTGTGTTGGCGCCCAAAAACCAGGGATTAATCTGGTAAAAGAGTTACATGTAGGGGCAATCATGGCTAATATTTCAGGCATTAGCTTTTGTTGTCCACCTATAAACCAACGCATTTCATCAGACATAGTGTCTTGTTTGTTTTGATCAAAAAATATAAATTTTCCATTCTCATTAATTGCAGATACATGTAAATGTCCGGATTGTCCAGGATATTTATTTGACCATTTTGCCATAAAAGTTGCCATAAGTGAGTTTTTCTGTGCCAGTACTTTTGTAAAAGTCTTAAACAGTACCGCCTTGTCAGCTGCTTTTAGAAGATCACCATAATAAAGTGCAGCTTCCAGGACTCCAGGCCCGGTTTCTGTATGAAGTCCTTCTATGGGCATATCCATCTTTTCACACATTTCAAGTAAATCATGATAAAAATCAGCATGGACTGAGTTTCTAAGAAGCGAATATCCAAACATGCCGGGAGTAAATGATTCTAAGTTTTTATAATCCTTTTCTCTCACGCTCTTTGGAGTTTCGCTAAATAAGAAAAATTCAAACTCAACTGCCGCAGAAAATGTGTAGCCAAGCTCTTTTCCTTGTTTGATAATTTTTTTAAGCAGAGTTCTTGGGCAAACATCTTTGTGTTTTCCGCCTTTTTCAAAATCCACTAAAAATAAAATTGAATTTTCTTCAAGTGGCAACTCTCTACATGTAGAGAGATCTATCTGTCCCATAGCATCAGGAAAAGCATCACTCCAGCCAGTTATTGAGTCTTTTGCATATAAGTTATCTCTACAATCCCAGCCAAATATAACATCACAAAAACCAAGCCCATTCTCTAAGACAGAGATAAATTTTTCTTTATTTATATACTTGCCTCTTAAAATCCCATCTATATCGGTGGTGGCAAGTTTTATCTGTTTTATATTTCTTTTTTCTATTAAATCAATGGCTTCTTGAGATGTTGTTATATTCATCATTTTTTCCTTATCCACATATTATATCCCAAAAATTTTTTATTATGGTAAAATTTCATCAAAAAAGAGAGATATTGATAAAAAAAGATATTGATTGGCTTGCGGTTGGAGCACTTGTGCTTGCCATGATGGTTTGGGCAAGTTCATTTATAGCGTTAAAATCTGCAATTGGGCCTATGGGACCTATGACTATAATATTTTACAGGATGCTCTTGGCAAGTCTTTGTTTTGTCTTTTTTATCAATCAATTCAGAAAATTAAAATTTACAAAAGAAGATATAAAATACATAGCCCTTATGACACTGTTTGAGCCTTGTTTGTACTTTATATTTGAAGCAAATGCGCTAAAAAATACTTCAGCAGGTCAAGCTGGCATGATTACATCTATGATGCCTCTCATCACAGCGATAGGAGCCGCAATAATTTTAAAAGAAGTTATCACAAAAAAACTAATTATCGGCGCATTTTTAGCGGTTTTTGGAGCTATTTGGTTAAGTTTATCGGCTGATAGTGCTCAAAATGCAGTAAACCCGCTTTTAGGAAATAGTTTAGAGTTTTTAGCGATGGTTTGTGGATCTGGATATGCTATATCAATTCGTCGTCTAAGTTCAAAATTTTCAGCTCTATTTTTAACAGCTATCCAAGCCTTTATCGGTACAATTTTCTTTTTCCCATTCGCAATTTGGGAATACAATACTTTAAGCATGCATGTAACACTTGATTCTATCTTATGGACAGCTTATCTAGGTATTGTAGTGACTCTTGGTGGTTATGGTATGTTTAACTTTGCCTTAGGTAGAATTGAAGCAAGCAAGGCTTCTGTTTACATAAATCTTATACCGGTTTTTACAGTTTTTCTAGCATTTTTAATCTTAGGTGAAAAGTTAAACTTTGTAGAGATAGTAGCTTCCGGAGTTATACTCACAGGAGTTTTTATATCTCAAATGCCAACAATTAAGCTCAGAAGAAAGAAAGTTACTTGACTTCTTTTAGAAAAAATTTAGTTCCGGCAAGTAGCGAGATTTTACATTTTTGTAAAAATATCTGCGCATGTATGCCTTGTAATTTTGCTTTTACTTTGGCTAGGTCTGCGATAGAGCGGCTTAATTCATCGGCACTAGCAAGACTATTGTCAAATCTACCATTTGTTAATTCATAATAACTTTTTGATGCCATCACTTCTTTTGAAGTGGCTTTTTTTCTAAATGCCAATGAAGCAAGAGTTAAAAAAGAATTTTTGATATCTTTTTTTACCATTTGTATGTAATCAGTAAAATACAAATTTTGCGCGTTTTTCTTATAAATTGCAGCTTCACTCTCGCTTTTTTGTTCATTTCCATCAAAAATATTCCACTTTAATGATGCTCCGATATAGCTTTGATCGGCATTTGTAAAACCATTGCCGTCCAGATTAAAATCATCACCTTGTCTTTTGAGTGCCGCAAAAAGAGCAATTTGTGGATATTTTTTGCTTTTGGCGAGTTCAATATCACGATCATCTATTTTTAAATTTGTCTTTATAACTTTTATGTCTTCCCTCTGATTCATCGCTGTATTTATAAGATTTTCTTTGTTTAATGAAAAACCAAAATTTGGTAGTATGTTTATATCTGTTTTGATATTTGTTAGATATTTAAGATTATTTATGGTGTTTTGTTTTTGTTCACTGTATGTCCTAATGCTGGCTTCAATATCATATTTTTGAGCCTCAATTTTATATAAATTTGATATATTTATAAGACCATTGTTATATAATCCTTTTGCTTTTTTATACGAATCTTCCATAGCAATTTTTGCTTCTTTAGTTGCTTTTAATGCCTTGTTCAGTGTGAATATTTGCGCATATAGTGTAGATATGCTTAGATATAGTTTTCTCTTTAAATCCTGAGTTTCAAGCTCATTCTTTATCACCTCTAATTTTGCTTTTTCTATGGAATTTGTTATGGCAAAACCTGTAAATAGTGGATAAGTTATGCTAAGACTTGCATCAATATTTGTTTTTGTCCCCATAGGGAGAGGAGAATTAAAACCTGGTATATGTAGTATTGTAGTCGGTGTTTCGTTTAGTCTAGTGGTGTTTATCTGTAAGTCTGCAAAAGGATAATTTTTAGCCTTTTTTGCTTCAAGCAAACTTTTTAAAGCTTTTGTTTGTTCCATTTTAGATTTTACGAGCAAGTTATTATCTACACTATTTATTAAATCACTAAAATTTGATGAATATAAAAATATAGGTAGTATTAAAAGCATATATTTTTTCAATTTTTTTCCTTTGCTGGTTTTGGTTTGATTTTTACAAATAAAAAAATCGTAAATATTGAACCTATTATACCCCAATATGCTGCATTCTCAAAAACAAAAGAGAAGCCATAATTGTAGCTCATAAATGTTTCATAATTTCTAAAAGATGCTACAGTTTGATCCATAGAAATTCCTAGAAAATTTTTAAAATTATCCAAGTATTGCATTATGTATTGGTTGTTTTGAAGTTCTACCATGTGTGAAAAGTTTATGTTTTTAAAATAATTCATATTGTTTGTAGCAAGGGCAGTTCCAAAACTTCCCCCAACAAATCTGACATAATCCATAAGTACGATAGCAAGTTCTCTCTTTTCTTTTGGCACATTTTGCAAAAGAAGCAGAGTAACTGGTGCAAAAAACAGACCCATCCCGATGCCAAATGGTATGGTAAGTAATTGAGCTTGCACAAGTGGCGTATAATAATTTAGAGTAGGCAAGACAAGGACTGAGGTAATAAGATAAATAACAGTCGCTATCAGTATGACATTTTTTGCTCCAATTTTATCTGAGAGTATCCCAGCAATTGGGGAAAAAATGCCGATAAATACAGCGAATACAAAAACAGAAATACCGGCATCCAAAGTAGGCAGCATTTTTATATGTTCATAATATATGGGTAAAAGATAAAAATATTGATACATGCTAAAACCAAGTATAAAAAAATAAATCAATATGCCATTTGTAAAATCTAAATTTTTAAATAAAGCAAAATCTATAAGCATGTGTTTTGAGTGCATTTCGCTCAGTATATAAAAGAGGTAACCTATGATTGAAGCAAACAGCAAAAAACCCACTAATGAATCATTCATCCAACCTCTTTCTTGACCTTTTGAGAGCATTATGAGTATAGACACTGTTGCAACGGTTATCCAGAAAAAGCTTATAAAATTAAATTTTATACTTTTAAGATTTAAATCTTTTGGGATAAACATCATACTTGAAATTGCTAAAATTATACCGATTGGTACATTTATAAAAAAGACCATTCTCCAGTTATAATATTCCGTTAAATATCCCCCGATAGTAGGACCGAGAGCTGGAGCAAAGCTGATACCAAGACCAAAGATTCCCATAGCAAAGCCTTGCTTTTTAGGCGGATAATATGAAAATATCATGATATGACTAGTTACCATGATAAGAGCTTCACCGGTTCCTTGAAAAACTCTTGCAAAAATTATGAAAGAGAGATTATCAGACATGCCACACATCAAAGAAAATGATGAAAATATGATAATGCCGGCTATAAAGATGTACTTTGCACCAAATCTTTTTATGAGGTATTCTGTAATCAAAAGTGCTATGGCAGCAGATATCATATAGCTAGTGATAATCCACTGAACTCCATACATGTCAGATGCTAGTGGGCCTGTAAGTTTTGGGACAATCACATCCACTATAGTAGTATCAAGTATAGCCATAAAGGCACCGACCATGACGATGATACTAAATATTACTCGCTCGCCAGTTGTGATATCCCAGCTGTTTTTTGTGCCCTCTAGCATTTTTTATTTTGTTCTTTGTATTGCTATATTTGTACTCATACCAACCTTTAGAGCGTCTATTTTTTCTAAAGAGATTCGTATGGTAAATCTTTGATCTAGTTTTGTAAACTCACCGCTAGCTATATCTCTTGGTACTAATGAAAATGTAGAAGCTGAGGTTGGCAATATCTTTTCAACTCTGCCTTTGTAAACTTTTCCTTCTAGTGCATCTGGAGTTATTGTGACTTTATTTCCTACTTTTACACCATGTAGTTTTTTTTCAGATAAAAGTGCTTCTACATGTAAGTCTTTTGGATTTATTATGTAGTAAATTGGATAACCCGCACGAACAACTTGGTCAGTATTTGCAATTTTTTTAGCGACAATTCCACTAAATGGAGCATACAACGAACAATATGATATTTTATTTTTAATTTCTTCTAAACCATCTAATAAGACTTTCTTTTTTGAGTTTAAAGATTCAATCTCTTTTTGTAACTCTTTGGTAGTAGATTTTTTCACGACAGAAAGTAAAAGAGCATTTTTTACATTATTAAGATTTAGAATTACTGAGGCTAACTCCTGTTTTTGTGATAAAATCATATCAGAGAGAGAGTTTTTTGCAGTAGAAACTTTTTCATAAGTATTTTTTGCGATAAGCTTCTTTTTTAGCATTTTAGAGAATCTTTTTTCATCAAGTGAGAGTTTACTTAGTTTTGTTTCATTTGCCTTTACAGATAGTTTCAATGCGTCAATCTTTTTTTTGTATGATTTTATATTGTTTTGAGCTATTTGTTCACCTAAATTTAGCTCTTTTGTGATTCTAGATAACTTATCAACAAGAGCTTCCTTACTTTTTTCTAATGCGACTATAGAGTTTTTGATTTTATTTTGCATCACTAAAAAATCTTTATCATCAATCCTGGCTAAAACCTTGCCTTTGCCTATGGAGTCGCCTTCATTTTTAGCCATCTCTATGATTTTACCCTTAACTTTAAAACTAAGTGAACTCAAAGAATCAGTTTTGATAAAAGCTGCGTCACTTACCGCATTAACTGATCTGTATCTTAGATAAACAAATCCTTCATATCCAAAAAAGACAATAAGCAATACGATAATAATAGTTCCGATTTTTTTCATATAAATTCCAATTAAAATTTTTCGTTAGTATAGTAGTTTTTGTATAAATATCCTCTTTGTAAACTAATTTTCTTTTATTTCAAAAAGATTTTTTAAGCACTTTATTTTAAAGCAAACTATTGGTACCTTTTTAGAATATCTTATATATTCATCTCCAAATTTATTTTTACATTCCATTTCTTCAAAGATAAGAACCATGATGAGTATAAAAAGCATTTCAATTGGAGCTATAATCAGTATAAACGAGGGTGAGCCGATTAATAATGCCAGTGCTAAAGGAACCAACATCAAGCCAAAAAGCATGGGATGTCTCATTTGTGTATAGATACCAGTGGTGACAAGGCAATTTGTTTCAAGATGGGGGATATCACCGCTTCTTCCTCTTTTGGCTAATTCTTTGCCTCCAGTAGCCGCTGCTTTAAAAGCCAATCTCATCAAAATATAACCTATTATAAAAGTTACAATATGAAAAAATAGATTGAAAAAGAGTGTTTGGAAATGTTTGATGTCATAAGATATACCAAACCATATACCGCCTATTAGCATCAAAACCCACAATAAAACACGAATAACAACAGAAGGAGTAGTTTTTATTTTCATAATAATAATTTTACTACTATTGTCCTAAATATTTAGTAAAAATGCTTTTGCACGAATTATAATTAGTATTTTTTAATATTGTTTAGAATTGTTACAAATAGCGATATAAATTTGCATAAATATAGATTTATTAGTGAATAATCTTAACATTATTTCATTTTTGTTGCTATTGTGTGGTATTGGTGCTACAATGACAGAATAAAAATTTTAGGAGAAAAACATGAATTTTAAAAAGTTATTTTTTGTGGCTTGTTTGTTTGTAGCCATAAATTTAAGTGCAACTACCAATATAACTTGGTGGCATGCTATGGGAGGAAAACTTGGTGAAGTTGTTAATGAATTGGCTAATACTTTTAACGCTAGTCAGAGTGAATATAAAGTTATACCTATATACAAAGGTGGATATGAAGATACTATGACAGCTGGAATTGCAGCTTATAGAGCTCACAAATCTCCTGATATTATCCAAATCTTTGATGCAGGCTCTGCAACTATTATGGCTGCCAAAGGCGTTGTATATCCTGTAGCGGACTTATTTGATAAATATGGCGTTAAATTTAATGCAAATGACTATATAAGTGGCGTAAGAAATTTTTACGCAAACTCCAAAGGAAGAATGATAGGAAGTCCCTTTAACAGCTCAACACCTGTTATGTATTATAATAAAGATGCATTTAAAAAGGCTGGAATAAAAAATCCACCAAAAACTTGGGAAGAATTCGAAAAAGATGCACCACTTCTCAAAAAAGCGGGATATATTGGGCTTGCTCAAAGTCTGAGTCCTTGGACAGCGGCTGAGAATTTTTGTGCTAGGCATGATGTGCAAATTGCAAATAAAGATAATGGGTTTAAAGGTTTTGCTACAAAATTGTATTATGCCAATCCAGCTATGATATACCACTGGAACAAATTAAGAGCCTGGTCTCTTAAAGGATGGTTTAAATATTATGGTAGAGGATGGGCAGATAACCAACAAGCTTTTTATGATCAAAAGGTTGCCATGTGGTTAGGTTCAAGTGGATCATTTGGCGGACTAAGAAAAGGTGCTCAATTTGATTTTGGAACTACTTATCTTCCATATTGGAAAAAATTTATAAAAAAAGGTGCACAAACTTTTATAGGCGGCGCTGCATTATTTGTATTTAGTGGTAAAAGTGATAAAAAATATAAAGGTATTGCTAAATTTTTACAATTTCTAACAAGTCCAAAAGAGCAATACTATTGGCATAAAGAAACAGGTTATGTTCCTATTACTAAAGCTGCATATAAATTGGCTAAAGAAGATGGATATTACAAAAAGGTTCCTGATGCAGAAATAGGAATTAAACAACTTAGTTTGCCAACTCAAAAATGGACAAAGGGATATAGATTAGGAAATTATGTTCAAATTAGAGAAGTTATGACAGTAGAATTTGAAAATATTTTATTTGGTAAAGAAACTGCTAAAGAAGCTCTTACCATTGTAGATAAAAAGGGAGACAAACTTTTGAAAAGATTTGCTGAAACTTATAAATAGATGAATATTGTAGCGGTGAGAAAATTCTCACCGCTACACCAATTCTTTCACCTACATTAATTAAAGAGAGATTATGAAA
>CAZYTB010000046.1:0-16599 GCA_964650375.1 uncultured Campylobacterales bacterium
ACGATGTGATTTATATCGAAGACCTTAGACTAAAGGACATGACTAAGTCTTCCAAAGGTACTATAGAGAATCCGGGAACTAATGTTAGAGCGAAGTCTGGATTAAACAGGGTTCTCTTGAACCAGGGTTTAGGAATGTTCTTTGATATGCTGGAGTACAAGGCCAAGTGGTATGGCCGTACTCTGATAAAAGTGAGTCCCAGAAATACTTCACGAGCTTGTAGTAAGTGTCTTCATATTGATAAGGATTCTAGGGTATCACAATCAGAGTTCTGTTGTACTGGATGCGGCTTCAAGTTGAATGCTGACCAAAATGCTTCAAGAAACATATTGAGACTGGGTATGATCTCGCAGGTAGAGATACAGCATTAATAATTCGGGGTTAGGGACTAGCCCATGCCGAGTGTCTCTCTTGTGAGCGGCAGCAACAATAAACCGATCCTCATGGATCGGTAGCCCATCAATTCACTGAGTGAGATTTCTCACTAAGTTTTTCATATTAAGTTTTAAAATGAATTATATTAAATCGTGTCAACACTGTAAGCACTTGAGGCCGACTCTCTCAGACGATGAGTTTAGGTGTTCACAAAAACTTGTGACCGTCTTACGCATTGCCCTCAGCCGGGAAGGGGAGAGATGCGATATTTTTGATGCTTGCAAAATAGACAAACCTATAAAGAAACATAAAGGAAAAAAGAAGATCAAGATACCGATCTTCAGATTGAAAAAGAAAAGTATTATCAAAAAATTCACCTAACAACGAACAGACTTGTATCACTCTCATGTATAGGAAGGTTAACAACGAATGACTACAGTTATCAATAAGAACCAAGCGAAAGCGGAACTCTCAACAGCACTAAACGAACTATGGGACGATGTTGAAATTGAAACTTTCGATGTAAAAATAGTAGACGGTAGAACACAGAAGACTGTATTCGAGCAGAGCGGTGTTGAGTTCCCGGTTGGCTGGGGCTACAACGATGTAACTGTAGTGACATCAAAATACTTTCGTGGCCATGTAGGAGACGTGGACAGGGAGTATCAGTTGAAGCAGCTAGTTACAAGAGTAGTCAAGTTGATAACCCTTGAGGGAATTAATGCAGGCTATTTTCCAACCGTGGCAAAAGCCATAAGATTCGCTATCAATCTAGCGTCTGCTATGATGTTCCGTAGGGGATGTTTTAATTCTCCGGTGCTGTTTAACTTCGGATGGCGTGACAACCCTCAAGCGAGTGCTTGTTTTCTACTGGAAGTTGAAGACACGATTGAATCCCTGTGTATGGACCACCAAGGTAACGAAGCCAGGTTATTCAGAGGTGGCTCCGGTGCTGGAGTCAACGTGGGGAATGTACGGTCGTCTTATGAGAAGCTTTCCAAGGGTGGGTACTCTTCTGGACCAATCGGGTTTATGAAAGGCTGGGACAACCACGCTGGTGCTTTGAAGTCTGGTGGTGTTTGCTTGGCTAGTCGTCAAAAGATTTTGACATCAAAGGGAATCTTTACTGTAAAAGAATTGGCTGAATGGGGCAAAGTTTTTATGGCCGTGTCTTACACACCCGGACCTGGTATTG
Source organism: uncultured Campylobacterales bacterium (assembly GCA_964650375.1). GTDB lineage: Bacteria > Campylobacterota > Campylobacteria > Campylobacterales > Sulfurospirillaceae > JAADIZ01. Next base: position 1,571 of record CAZYTB010000046.1, read on the forward strand.
ACGGGCAACCGACTACAGGGAAGTTTGAACTCAAGAAAGCTACAGCCGCATACTCTGGGTTGAAGAAGGTTGTTAGACTGGTTACCTCCAGGGGTGATTTTGAAACTTCATTCGATCACCCTATCAGGCTCAGAGCCGGGAGCTACTCAAAGGCTGAGAACATTAATTCAGAGACTGAAGTACACGAAGCCTTGGTTTCTTTAAAGTCTGATCAGGTAAATTTTATTCAATCAAAGACCTGTGGTGAAGACATAAGCACGGCGATAAAGAATATCACCGGTAACGGTGGGGACATAAGCTATTCTTGCTCAACACCTGAGACCACTTCACTCGAAGTCCTAAGAGTCATTGATGTTGGGATTGAGGAAGTCTTTGACATAGAAGTTGAATGTGAGACCGAGGATGACAAGTCTCCTAACTCCGGGCACAACTTCATTATATGGCCTGATCGGAAGACGGCAGACACTCCATTGGACGGTGGGATCACTGTATCTGGTTTGGTGGTTTCAAATACTCGACGTGCGGCTAAAATGATCTCAATGACTGATACTCATCCAGATATTTTAGAGCAACGTGACGGGTCTCCTGGTTTCTTACGGGTAAAACCTCTGGAAGAGCGCAAAGCAAAAGTTATCACCGCTGCCAATGATCCAAAGATCAAAGAAACGCTGATAGCAAATGGACTAACCTTCCTGAAGAATTTTAAATTCGATACAGGATTTGATGGTGAAGTGTTAAACAACCTCCAACATCAGAACGCGAACTACAGTGTATGGGCTTCTGATGCTTTCATGGTTAACCTAATTGAGAGTTACAAACCGGGTGCTGAGAAAAAACTTATTGTAGAATACCCGGACAAAACTGTAGAGGTCATCTTGGCTGAGGAAGCCGATGACGCCGAGTGGGCTGCCGAACATGAGAAATGTACGATGGTTCCGGTAGGATTCTGGTTTACACGTGAAGTCAAAACCGGCGAAGTGGTTCACACCTATGACATCCAAGAGTTCTTTGGTGAGTTGTGTTCGGCTACGTGGGAGTGTGGTGACCCTGGTCTTCAATTCGATGGGAACATTAACAGACTCCATTCTCTCTTAGACACGAGCAGAGTCACTCGCAGCAATCCGTGCATTGCCGCAGGCATGTATGTTGATACTGATGAGGGGATGATTAAGATTGAAGAAATATACCGTAGGTACAAAGCCGGTGAGAAGCTTCCGAATGCTTTTTGCTGGGATACCAAAAATAATAAAATGGCCATAGCCAAGATTAAAAAATCATGGTTAACTGAAGAAAACGCTGAAGTCTTGAGAATAAGTACGACAGCGGGGACGGCTCCCTCAGTCACTTCTAATCACGGTGTCCTGACTAATTTAGAAGACGGGGCGGCATCGGAGAGTTCTACTCTGGAGTTTGTAGTAGCCGGTGACTTGAGTATGAAATCAACACTAGTGAGTAGATTTACCGGAATCCACGTCACCGGGGTGTCAGTTCTGAAAGGTAGGGCTGACGTTTATGACATTGAGGTTGAAGGATACCATAACTTCGGCATTACCGACGATCCGTCAAAGCCCGCGATTATCGTACACAACTGTAGCGAATACCTAAGTCTGTCAAAAGATGCGGACCCTGAAACCACGGTCATAACTGATCCCAGTATCCCGCTCACCGAACAAGAAGGCGTTGTTATTAGGGACAAGGGAAGTTCTTGTAATCTGGCTTCGCTGAATCTCTTGAAGTATGTTAGTGCTGTTGAGGGTGGACTGGGTAAGCGGTCAGAGTTCTTGTTTGACATGAAGTTATTTAAGTCGGATATTGACTCTTTTGTTACAGCTATGGATATCATATGTGGGTTCGCTTCTTATCCAACGGAGTCAATTGGACGAATGAGCAAACGCTATCGTGAGATTGGTTTAGGGTATACCAACCTTGGGGCCATGCTTATGTACATGGGAGTTCCATATGACTCCGAGGAAGGAACCACTCTGTGTGGCGCAGTTACTGCACTACTCAACGCCTACAGTAAGAAGACCTCTAATGCCGTAGCTAAAATCAAAGGTCCGTTTGAAGGGCAAAGCTATAACCAGAACTCAATGGCTAATGTTTACAGAAAGTTTTCTAGTAATTGTGAGGGTATGATAGACAACCTAGAAGACTCAGTACCCGGTTCAGTTATGTCAGTTGCTGAGAGCATCCTACGTGAGGCTAGTTCTGTATACGAGTCGCTGGATAAGAAGACTTTCTCTTCATTCAGGAATAGTAAGACAACGCTACTGGCTCCAACTGGTTGTCTTGTCCCTGGGACTATGGTTCCACTATCTTGTCTTGGTGACATCAAAGGTGACGAGTGGCAAGACATAAATCTAAGTATCGCCTCTCTAGGCAAGAACAGAAAATCAAATAAATTCTTTGTTAATAAGAAGAGCAGGACTGTAGAGGTCATAACTAAGAATGGCTATAACCTGGAAGGAACTCTAAAACACCAAATAAAGGTGGTTGACACTAATGGTGATTTTGTTTGGCGAAGGATGGACGAAGTGCAGTCAAATCATACAGTCCCTATAAAGTTTGATACCATGGTCGGCAGACCACAAGTTATCAAGCTCCTAGTTGGTACTGGTCTTGAGCACTTCAATATGGACAAAGACGTGGTGCTACCAAAGATACTAACACCTGAATTGGCTGAGCTTATAGGGTACTTTGTAGGCGATGGAAATTCTAGAAGAAAATCTATACGAATGTGTGTTGTTAACACTGACAGAGATGTTTCTGGTAGGCTAATGTTCCTAATCAAGAAACTTTTTAACAAAGATGCTCACATAGAAGAGAACGAAGGATACCATAGTGTTTGTATAGCAAGCACGGAGGTCTCTGAGTTTTTTAGAATAAATGGTTTCTTGAAAGAAAATCCATATAAAGGCCATGTTGGCAAAGGGAAAGTTCCTTCCATACCAGTAAAAATACTTGAGTCGAATTCAAGACCAATATATTTTGCTTTCTTAAATGGGTTATTTGAGGCCGATGGATCAACATACAATGACAGGATATCGCTCTCGACAGTGAACATTGAGTTCCACCGTCAAGTTAAGTCAATGATGTTAACGCTTGGTGTTGTGACTAACTCAAGCTCTCACATCAATGGATTTGGGCGCAACATACAGTACAAACTTAGTGTTAAGAATTTTTTCTTTCTAAAGAAATTTTTGGCAGAATTTTCTTTTATGGGCTCTAGGAAAACAAAAAGAATCGAGCATATGAAAGATAGGGACAATCCTACCTCTAGGTATGATGTTATCCCTTTCACAAAAGATATTGCCCAAGAAGTTCTTGATAAAGCAACTGGTGCAGTTAGAAAAAAATTGTTTAATCAAAGGCGAAGAGGAGGGATAACAAGGCCACTCGCTATTGAGCTAGTAAAAGAAAACGAAGAACTGTTCTCAAAAACAAAGTTCAAAGAGTTACTTGAGTCTAGTTGTTTCTTTGATCGTGTAGTTTTGGCTGAAAAACGTAACACCAAACTCACCTATGACATATCTGTGCCAAGTAATAACACCTATGTAGCCAATGGGTTTATTTCTCATAACACTATTAGTTTTATGATGGGCGCGGACACTACAGGGATTGAAGCAGAGCTTGGCCTTATGAAAACGAAGTCACTGGTTGGGGGTGGTTATCTTACTCAGCCGAGTCAGACGCTTGAAGCCTCGTTGTCTAATCTAGGCTATGACAGCGAGACTGTTAAGAAGGCTACTGGATTCGTCAATGAAAACATCGGCAAGGATTCAGATTCCGTGGTTCCAAGGAATACTATTCACGGTTGTCCGGACATCAAAGAAGAACATTGGAAAATATTCCAAACAAGTTTTGATCCTATCCAGCCGTTGTCTCATAAAGCTCATATCAATATGATGGCTGCAGCTCAGAAGTCTTTGGATGGTGCTATTTCAAAAACAGTTAACATCCCAGAGAGTTTCACGCCTGACGATATCAAAGACTGCTACATCTATGCTTACAACATGGGCGTGAAATGTGTAGCCGTGTACAGAGACAACTGTAAAGATCAGCCAGTGAAAACAAAGAAGGTTGAGTCGGTTGTTGAAGAAGGAGGAAGTGATAAGAAACTTATATCAACTGGTGGGATGGCTAGAACGAGACAAGCGTGTATCCATTCGGTTAGGATTAACGGTGTTTCCTTTCATATTACCTTTGGGTTCTTTGACGATGGTTCTATCGGTGAGATATTCATTAACATGAACAAGTCTGGTTCCATGCTCTATGGCCTGCTCAACTGTTTTGCGATTGCTATCTCTCTTGGTATCCAGAACGCAAGAGACCCAAAGTCGTTGCTCGAAAACTTTAACAGAAGTTTCATAAACTTTCCTTTTGAGCCTGCGGGGATGACTGACGACAAAGCAGTCAGAACTTGTAAATCCATAGTTGATTACATAGTCCGCAAGATACAAGAGTACCAGGAACGTGGGACCATAATGAATGAGGATTTAAAAGTCAAGGTTTCTCCCAACTCCGTGGAAGGCGTAGACTTGTCTCCCTTTGTAAAAAATTCTGGATCTGGTGGGACCGGAGCTAGGGAAGCTTCCTTTGATGACTCGCCGAACTATGTTTCAAAGGAAGGTGTTGTTACAAAAGCATCCGACCTAACCGGTGATTGTTGTATTCTCTGTGGCGGGTTATTAGAACAGGCTGGTTCTTGTAAGCGATGCATTCAATGTGGACATTCCCAGTCTTGTGGTTGAGCTGCAAGAACACGATAGTACATGGTACTGTAAACACATAGATTGCAACATCAAGAAAGGAGATGAGAGAACATGCCTAGAATGATAATAATTGGTGGAGTCCCTGCTTGCGGGAAATCAGCAATACTGAAAGCCACCAAGTTTGTTGGTACTGGAAAGAACACTTTGGTGCCATACAGACCAGAGAAAATAAGAAGGTTTGGGACACTTCATTTTGAGATCAATGAAAAAGAGAAGTGCATATTCTTTGGGCTGTATGATGCAAAGATGTTTGATGGGAGGTTTGACGGAACAGATAGGTTGTCACTATCTATTGTACCTACATTTATGTGGTTCCTCAAACAAGTGCGCCGCAAATACAAAGGATACACTCTGGTCATAGAAGGCGATAGAGTAGTGAACAAACTTATAATGGACAAGTTGAAGAAGTTCAGAAAATTGTTCATAGTGTTCACGGCAACAAAGTCCAAAATAGCCAAGAGGCACAAGAAGCGCGGTGACGGTCAAACAGAGACGTATTTGAAAGGTCGTTCAACAAAGGTAAACAACATGTGTAAGGACTATCCACATGTGCTGCTGAACAACAACACCAAGAAAGACCTTGAGTCGAACACTAAGTTGCTGCGGAAACTTATCAGAATGGATAACAAAAAGTTTGATAAATTCGCAGAAAAGGCAGTTATTGTAGAATGATTGTGTGTAAACCAGCCATAAGTGGTTGTAAAACCGTGGGTTATGCAACGTAACGAAACCGTAACTTTACCTTAATACAAACGTAACGTCAAAAAGTTATACTATGTATGTGGGTACGGGGCATCGCCCCTGCCTTGAGAAAATGCCGGGAGCGATCTTGGTATTTTGAACTCAAAACTTTATAACAATTTGGAGAGCGTTATGATTAGTCGTTTATCTATCAGGCAAGCTTGGGTGGTTCTTGGGTTGTTTTTGTTTTGTTTCTGGTATGGTGTTACATACTCTGTTTCAGAGTTCACCGCATTTACATCAGACCACTTCATTAACTTACTGCTTGCGGCATTCGGCGGTATATGTGTATGGATTGCTCTGGAGTCAACCTTTAAGTCCAGCATCCCCCATGGTCTTATCTCACTGGCGTTGGCTCGTAAGATGAGAAGAAATGATATGGTTGTGAATGTAGTATTCATGTTGGTAGGAAGTTCCTGCATACTCTGGGGATTAAGCTACTTCATATCTCAATAAAGTTTTCCTGCAAAAGCACCACCACTAAGTAAACGTAGTGTATCAAGTGCTTTTTGCTTTTATAATCTTGACGGCAGAAAACCCGGTGTTTGGGCTTTGCCCAACACCAGGATGAATGCCGTAGAAACTAATCTCATCGAAAACCAAGATGAGATATTCATAAGAATAAATTAGAATAATACGGCAGGGACTGCCGGATAGAAGCCTGTGGAGACAAGAACCTCTGTGTTAGACCTTGTGGTCTAGCGCAAGTTCTTTCTACGAAACAGGAAGCCTTGGGTTTGTGCCATAGGCCAACGTAAGGTAGTTCACAAAGGCCAGCAAGTGCTGTCCAAAACTTTAATTTAAATAAGGAGTGTATCATGAAAATCACGTTAAGTGCTTTTCTGTTGTTCTTCTCTTTGATGCTCGCTTCATCCGCTTCTGCGGGTAGTGCATCCCAGGGCTGGAATAACAACTGGGGATTCCAATCCCCAGGAGAGACTGCTAATGTTCTAAGTCGGGCATTGGCTATGGAGTTTGTTAAGAATGGTGGCTACAATATCAATAGCACTAATAACAACTCTTTCTTTTCAGAGCAGAACTGTAACACCGATGGTTCATGTTTTAATGGTAATGCTACCTCGATTGGTAACAACATCATTATCCAGGGTGATGAGAATTATATTGATTCTCAGAATGACGGAAACGTCTCATCACAAAACAACAACGGTTCTGGTGTTGTCGTTCAAGACTCTGATGAGTTCGCATTCCAGAATGGTATCTCTGGTGACAACAACGACAACGAACAAGATGATTAATCTCTAACGGAAGGAGAATTGGAATGCCGTGTAGTCGGCGTTCGATAACTAAAATTTAAGGAGAATTGTATGTTTAATCTCGGTAAAGTCACTGTAGCATTTGTTTTGTTGGTAATTGGTTCTGGCTGTGCGGCTACCACCCCGTACAAAGAGGATATGTATATCCCGGATGGTCCAAAAGCAGTCAGCCAAATTCATACCCCTTATGATGATCTCCTGTCTTGTTTAGGAGATGCTTACAAAGGGAAACAAGCTCGTATCGGTGTTGGTTCTATCACTGATGAGACCGGAAAGTTCGCTATTTCTGATACTGGTAATGGAAAGTTCATTACTCAAGGTGCTGGCGATATTGTCCAATCAGCGTTGCTACAATCCAAAGTCACAAAAGTAGTAAACCGGCGTGATCCAAGGATCATGCAGTTGGAAGCTAAGTTCGGAAGAAAAATGGCATGGATTCCTTCTGACTTTCATATCACTGGTTCAATCAACTCCCTGGATTTTATTCCCGGCGGTGGAATTGAAGCTAACGTATGGGGAGTCGGAGCCAAGTATCGTCAGCATCGTATGCTGATTGGCATGGATATTTTTCTTACCAACACCCGAACGTCTGAAGTTATTGCGCACTCTTCTATTTTCAAGCAACTCGTTGCTGACGAAATGGGGGCAGGAGTTGGGCGTTTCTTTGGAACCACGTTGGTAGCCATAGACTTGGGAGAGCAGCATCGAGAAGCTACGCACTTTGCATTACGTAATATGCTTAAGATGTCAGTCTACGAATTACTTTCCAACCTGTACAATGTAACTGACAACGGGTGTGCTGCTATTCTTGAAGCTGTTCCCGGAGTCGAAGAAGCAAGGGTTTCACCAGAAGTTAGCGTTGACCCGTTCTAGGCTCACGTTGTTGCAACTGGAGTTCAAGTAAAGTTTTAAAGTTTTGTTAGAAGTCTAAATAATAATTTTGTAAACAAGGAGTTTTTACCATGTTGAATGTATCAAAGTATTTTATTGTAGCCATGATTGCTGTAGTGTTTGGTTTCACCCCAGTCCAAGCTGACGATTTCTGGACGGGAGTCGAAAACACTGGTAATATTGAAGTTAATGCAAATTTCTTTTCCGATGACTCTGATGTTTTTGATAACGTATCCAACGCAAATGCCTTTGGTGCTCAGGGTTTTATTACTAACAACAGTACTGATTCCAACAACACCTTCGGTCAATGGACGATGAACAGTGGTAATGTATCCGCAACTTCTGACTTTGAATCCGATGACTACGAAGTTGAAGACAACGAAACCAACACCACCGCAACTGGGGCGATGACCGTTGTTGGCAATACTTCTACTGGCGTTGCTGACATGAATGAATTTTTCATTGATACCATCAACTCCGGCACCATTACTGCTACCACGAACTTCACTTCTAACGAAGACGAAGTTGAGCGTAACTACGGTTTGACTCGTGCAATCGGTGCTTCCACTTCCATTACTTCTACCACTGTTGCGCCGTCTATGCCTTATTATTCCAGTGATCCTAGTGATGACGAGTACGGCGATGATGACGAGCCTACTTGTGACGAGTATTGTAACGAAGAACCTTCTTCTAACGGCAACCACATGGTTAACTTGGGCGAAGGTCTTGGCGGGATGAACTATGAGAACAATGGCTACAACAACTGGTTCCGTAGTGATACCGTTAACTCCGGTGATGTATCTGCTGTTCTTAACATTACTACGGGTGATGGCGATATCGAAGATAACGGAGCTGAGGATGATATGCCTTTGACTACGCTGGCAATTGGTGCTGCTGCTAACATCAACAATACCAATCCTACATACGGAAGCTACTATAGCTCTTCAGCTTACTCTACCCTGGTCTCTAACTCCGGCAACATCTCTGCTGAGTCCAACTTGATCGCTGACGAGTATGACGATGTGAAACGAAACGTAATCAACACGATTGCTATCGGTGCATCTTCTTCCATTATCAACACTGTTGGAATGTCCGTAGCACCGTAACTTAGTGTTCAGCTAGTTCAATTGAACACGGAACTCACTAAGGAGTCTTAACTGGTTCCACGGTGGCAACCGAGGGAGGGTGATGGAGGCTTCCGCTTCTGTCACCCTCTTTTTTCGTTCACTGACTGGGGAATACTATGGCTACAAACTATCATGAAAACATAGACCATTGCACAGATATCAAAGTAGTTTCTACACCCGACAAATCCATTTTCCATTATGGCTGTCTGATAAAGACCAAGAACAGTGCATTCATATCACGTACATGGATGTTAGCTAATAAAGAAGATGAGATACTAGAGAAATTTGTAGGGGAGCCGGAGGATTTCCCGGCGAGTTTCTTGGCAGTAAAAAACTTTTATAAACCCGAAGACCGGAGAGACTAAATTGGAAACCGATAATAAAATAATCCTCCCACTCGACAATGTCACACTCAAGGAAGCAATAAGCATTGTAGAGAAAACAAAAGACCTTGTTTGGGGATTCAAAGTTAATTCTCTTCTTTTGATAGAGGGTGTCCACGCTATTGAGATGATAAAATCAACTGGTGCCAGGGTCATGGCTGATCTCAAGCTATACGATATCCCAAACACTATGAGTACTTCCATTACCTCGCTCAGACTAGCTGGAGCCGACATAATCACAGTCCACGCTTCTGCTGCTTACAATCCCGTAGACCATCAGAAAGAGCATCTTGCTGGAGTAACTATCCTAACGTCTTTCGACACCAAAACATTTGAGCAAGTGTACGGCGAAGATGAGATGCTTCCCATGAAAGTTTTGGAATTCGCGGGATACTGCCGAGATAAAGAATACGGATACATCGTATGCTCCCCAAGAGAACTCGTAACCTTGGAACCACTTACAATAAAAAAGATTTGCCCTGGTATCAGACCAGCTTGGTACAAACAAGAAGATGATCAAGTACGAACCATGACTCCAGGTGAAGCTATAAAAGCTGGAGCAACTCTTCTTGTTATGGGTCGCCCTATACTCAGAGCATCCGATATGGCTGAAGCCCTGAAGAAAACTAATGATGAAATAAACGAGGCCTGACATGCATCCAGATACTGAATCCTGGATAAACAAAATTGTTATGGAAGCTTTGGGAGCGACCGAGGATCAAGTCCGACCAACGTCTTTGTTGGTCGGAGACCTTGGTGCAGATTCCCTGGATCAAGTAGAGCTTGTCATGGCCGTTGAAGACGAGTTTGATATCGAGATATCAGATGAAGAAACTGGCGCAGCATTAAAGGTCAGTGATTTGTACGATATTGTTTCCAAGCACATTGAGGGCAAGTGAATGCCGATTGAGCAGAAGGTTAAAAACATGATAGCCGAAGTATTTGATATCGATGTCATGGACATACACCCTGAGACCAACTTGGTTACAGAGCTTGAGGGCGATGGCTTGGACTTTGACGAGTTGGCTGAGTACATAGGATGCGAGTTCGATATCGACATCGGCTATGAATTACTGGAAAAAGCTGGATCGGTCCAAGCCATAGTTGATGAAATAAAAACAAAACTTAATTAGTTTGAATCCTATCGTAAAAAGTAAACATATTGTGCAACCACCACCAACTAACCCACCAACCCAGGAATTTGTTTCAACATGATTAAACCGCTTTACCTGAAGGGCGAAAATTATGTCACCTTCAAAGAGTTTTACCTTCCACTTGGTGGCCAAGGGGTTGTACGCATCAAAGGAGTCAATAAGGACTCAGCTAGAGATGCGTCTGGTTCTAATGGTGCTGGGAAAACGGTTCTTGTTGAAGCTCTACAATACATATTGTTTGATACCACTCTCCGTGGTACAAAAAAGAAAGACCTCGTTGGCAACAAAAACCTCTTTATAGAATTTGCTTTCGAGAAGAACAAAGACTCCTACCTGATACAGAAGTATCACAGCCACAGCGTCCACAAGAATAAATCGTTCATCATAAAGAACGGTGAAGACATAACCCCAAAGAACTCCCGCACGGATTACATCTCCAAGAAAATCCTCGAAATAATAAACATATCAAAAGATGAGTTCTTCAACAACGTCTTCCTCTCCCCTAGAGTGTCATCCATATTCCTCGATGGTAAACCCAAAGAAAAGATTGATTACATATCAAACATATTTGGCCTGGATGAATACGAAATCCTGAAGGAAAAAATAAAGCTTCGTATGAAGGAAGCTGAGACTTCGATAGCCGTGGCTGAGTCAAAGCTTGGTGATTTCAAGTCACTGAAGAAGAAGATAGCGAAACAGAAACCACTTTCTTCGCTAAAAAAGAAAGTTAAAAATTACACCGAGCAGTCGCAGAAGGTCGCTGTGATGATTGAGAAAAAAGAAAAGTCTATCCGAAAAATAGATGTTGGGTTAGAACACGCAATAACTACTGACCGCATAAAACTCCTCTCCTCTAAGTCAGAACTCTCCTACCTTAATATAAGTTTGCCTAAGCTGGTTGATGTATCAAGGGAGTTGAATCAAAGCTTGGCCTCAGCCCGTAATAAAACTGACAAACTCAAAACACGATTAGCTGACGCCGAACAAGCCCACACAATCAAAGCTAAGATGGGAGTCATATCAGTCTCTTCAAAGACCATAAAATCTATGAAGAAGTCTCACTCGGTTCTAGCTGAGTCGATCCCTCTAGTGAAAGAGTATGAGTCAGTGTCTAGGAAACTAAAAGGTATTGATTACAAAAAGGATCTCCCGAACCTGAAAACTGTGGAGAAGGATATACAGAAATTAAAATCTGATCGTGCTGTTGTAGAGTCTGAACTCGCTCAAGCTATAAATGAACTTGAGTCACATCAGGAAGTCGAGTCAGCCGAGTGTCCCATGTGTTATCAGGATGTAGACCGTAAGTTGATTAAGAAAATAATTAAGAAGCTCCGAAAACGGAAGGAGAATTCCGAGGATATAATGAAGGTGATAGCATCCAGATTAGATGCGCTTTCCAAAACATTCAATCTCACATCCAAGGTTGAGCCTCTCCTAAAAAGGAAGAAGGAACTACGGAGTTACAAGGATGCGGACTTAGCATCACTCCGTGGAAAGAAGAAGGAGCTTGCAAAGAGCATAGAGGACAGGCGGGTATATCTCGGTCTAAGAGATCAGCTGAAAGAGCTCGGGTCGGTGACAGAGCTGTCAGACTCTGATGTGCGTGAGATACCTAACAAAGTCAAACGACTACGGATAAAGGAAACGTGTCTCGTTGAAAAAATAAGCGCGGTGAAAGAACTTGCTTCGCTGGTAGATGACAATCCTAAGATATCGCTATCGGAATCTGGAAATAGAAAAGAACTGGAGACTAAGAAAAAGAAATTGCTTGTGTCCCTTTCACTCTTGCGTGAAGAAGAGAAAGAGCTATTGGAATTGAGATTCAAATCAGAGTCTAAGTTCACGAAGGTGCGCGACCTCCACCAGCGATACGCTGAGGTTGACTCACATACATCTAACCTCAACAAGATAACTCACGAGACTAAGATGCTAAAGCTTTTGTCTGATTATTGTTCACACGCTAGACTCATGAAGATAAAAGAACTGTGTGCGGTCTTGAACGAAAGTGTAGCAGAGTACGCCTCAGTAATGTTCACGGAACAAGACATAGAGTTTGATATAAACTACGAGTCCAATGGCCTGGACTTTGTTGTCCGTAAAAAGGAAAAAACATATCCAATAAAATTGTTGAGTGAAGGTGAGCGGTCACGATTGGGGCTTTGCTTTATTTTTGCACTAAGGGACATCGTATCCAACGGCAAGAAGATAAACCTAGTTGTGCTCGATGAGATAGATCGTCATCTTGATCCCATAGGTAAGCACGTTTTTGTAGCCGACCTGATGCCAAAACTTACATCACTGTATTCTACTGTACTAATTATATCCCATGACGAGTCAATTAAGGACTCAGCGTTTGATTCCATATTCACCGTCACAAGGAAAAACAATAAAAGTAGGCTTCGCGTACAATGAAGAAAACTCTGAAGAAAAAGAAACCAGCTGGGGTTGATAAAAAGAAGGCTGTGAAAAAGAAGAAACCTACTTTTGTGAGGGGTGTATTCGGGTCGTCTTTTAATTCTCCGGCAGTCATAGTCCTGTTGTTGAACAGAACCATGTTCGATTACAAGGTTGTTACATCGAACCCCGCAGATGAACTGAAAGTCCTTGCGCTGAAGAAGTGGTGTGAGAAGGATAGCGGGGAACTCGACAAGGTCGTCATATTCACAAAGTTTGCTTTAGTACGGCAATGGTGTAAGAAGATAAACTTGAGGCAGACAAAGCTCGTAGTTTTTGACTCCTTAGATCGTCTCCTGTTACACAGAGTGCGTGTTCTGGATTCAGAATTCAATAAACAGCTCGGAACCTACATACGAGGCCCAATCTCTCCTGATTTGTTAAACAATGCCCTAAAAGAGTCCAAGAACTTTGGGCAGAAACAATTTAGTGGTGATGCGGGTCTAAAAAGTAAAGAGGTTGTATCAGCAACAACTAGTGTGAAGTCGATCCCAAGCTTCCTTCATAGGGATTCCCTTGAGTACCTCCTCAAGAACTTGGAGCACTATCTTGTGTACGAAGACTACAATGCTCTTTCGTTGTCTTGCTTTGAGAGCCTTGCTGGCATAACACGCAGGGGGCCGTTTAACAAGATAAAGAAAGCGGTGTTTGCCAACACAGATATTGCAAAAGCCAGGTCGTTAATAAACACCCTTGCTAAGATAGTGGATAAGCAGTATAAGAAAACCTTTCTGGCAATGGCTGTGATGTCTACCACCAGGAAGAAGAAGAAATTCGCTGTCACGTTCTCAGGGTGTAGTCTCGATACCCTGAACTCTGTGCTTGTGTTCATACAGCCATCAGCCAAACTTGTATTTTCATATAAAATTCCGAAGAAGGTCGCGAAGCTGAAAGATGGTAAAACAACAAAAGCTGCAAAAGCTGTTGTGAAGAAGAAACCTCGTAAAAATGAGTGACATATTCACCTGCATTTGCCTGTGCACACCTGCAACACCTGCCAGGTACTAGGTGCAGGAAAGCCTGAAATAGTTCTTGCTATCCCCTTGAGAATAGGTTATACTATATGTGTAGAGTGAGGGTGATTGTAATTAACCCCTGCCTGATTGTATAAACCGGGCTATATGCGTGTGTCTAAAGTAAACAAAGGGTAGGGAGCCTCCCGGTTTCCTGTATATTTTGTTTTTGTAGAGTAGCAGAGTTTGGTTTTAATAAAAGCTGGATGGTCCAGCAACTAATGTAGGTTAATTTTAAAGGAGTTTTTATCATGTCTATCAGACTTGTTGGTCAAACTGAGAAATTGAAAGTAAACATTGTTGGTGCCGAGAAACATGAGACTGGTCTTCGAGAGATCGTTTCTGTTGATGAGTACGGGGTTTATTTCATCAACTCCCGTGGCAACGAAGTCTTCATCCCCCACGCTCGTATCTCCAAAATTGCGTATGATGTCGGAACCAAGAAAAAGAAGAGCAGCAAGAAAGACAAGAAAAAAGGCAAAAAAGGCAAGAAGAGCAAAAAATCTTAATCAAATAAGAAGTCAGGTTTCGTGCTAGACGCGAAACCTGACTTCTTGTTTTAGTTTTGACTGGTTGCAACCAAGTTCGTATTGTTTAAATCTAAATTGAATATTCAAATTTTGATGGAGAAAAAAGATCATGGCTAAAAACAAAGCAAAGAAAAAAGTAGCAAAAGGTAAGAAAGCAGCAAAAGGTAAAGTCGCCAAGAAAAAAGTCACCAAAGCATCAAAAGGAAAAAAAGGTAAATCAAAAGCTTCCAAAAAGAAGAAAGTGACAGTCGTCCCAGTTTCCGTTGCCGTTGATAACAAAGGAAGCCAGTTCTTCCAGACAAGCTTTGATATCAAATCAATGTTTGACGGCGACAAAGCTGGTTACAAGAAGTTCATTGCCAAAGCCAAAATGAAGTTCGTTAAAGCTGATGAAACTTATCGTGTACCAGTTACCGCTGCAACCAAGAAAAGTTTGCCAAAGGCAATGGCTGCGGTTGGTATGGAGCCTGATATGGTTGTCCAAGAATACAACCTGGCTGAGTTCGTTGAAATGCTTGGCGGTTGTTCCAAAAAGGGTTCAGTATCATTCGCCTTTACAGCGACTGGCCTGAGCGTGGATATGGTTCTCGCTAAAGAGAAAGACTTCTTGATCTTTGCCGAACCCTCTGAGACAGAAGGTGAGGACGATGAAACCGACTTCGATGATGAGGATGAGGACGACGAAGAAGG
>CAZYTB010000047.1:0-16561 GCA_964650375.1 uncultured Campylobacterales bacterium
ACAGGGAAGAGAGAAAATACTTCTGTTGTTGGACTTGAAGGTGGAACTTATGGCACAAGCGATGCTTACGCGTATACCTCCAAAGCACTTAAAGATTACTCTTATTTTGCTTATTTTGATTATCGTAATCTAAAAAGAGAAAAATTGCACCATTTAGGAAGCACTCTCTCAAGAGATAAGCAAAGTGGAAATTTTTATGCTCAAATAACTATGCCAACTTCAAGGTTTGAGGTTCAAGTTGCAAAAGGTACTATGAAGAATTTCATGAGCGACAGTTGGAATATCACACCAAACAACCCTAATACTGATTTTCAGTATCTTTATGCTGGATATAATTATAACTCGTTAGACAAAAGCTTAAAAGGATATGTGAATTATTCTAATTTATCAGAAGAAAACCTTGATAGCTCAAATGCTCATATTGGAGTCTTGCCAGCTCCTCCACCTTATTTTTATTCACCTTATGATTCTCGTAACATAAAAACAAAAGAACAATTGCTGGATATACAGGTTACTAAAAAATTTTACATAGGTCAATCTTCTTATTTATTTGGGTTGCGCAATCGTTTTAAAAAATTTGTGTTTGACTCAAATAAAATAGATGGAGTGGAAATACCTCTTAATACTAAGTATAATTCAGAAGACATACTCTCTATTTTTAGTGAAATGGATTATTTGCTAAATAGTAAAAATAGACTTATCTTATCTGCAAATGTAGAGAAGTATATGGAAAATGGAGGGATTAAAAGTGAGACTATTTTTGGTACAAGAATTGGGCATATTTATACCTCTGGCGACTTTTCTCAAAAATCATTTTTCTTTTATGGAAAATTTCGACCAACACCTTATGAACTTCTTACGAATGACCAATTTGGCTCAGGAATTTTACCTTTAAATTCAGAAAAAGCATACGCAATTTCAACTAAGTCTTCTTTGAATTATAAAAATGGAACAGTATCTTTGCTGCTTGCTAGAACTATTATGGATAATAGTATATATTTCAATGGTCAAAATTATACTAACTTAAATAAGAAATACACCTTTGATAGTATATCTTTTAAAAATATTTATAGATTTAATGATTTAGATAAGATAGAATTTAATGCTTGGGTATTATTTGATGATTATGGAAAAAATACGACAGATAGGTACGATACTAAATATGGAGGGTATGTAGCCTTTTTTAAAAAATTAGGAAAAGTAGATACTTATAATTCTCTTTCATATCGTGATGGATATGGCAATGTGCCAGCTGGCTGGAATTATAATGTGACTTTGACTTATCCATATTCAAGAAAACTCTCATTTTATATAAAGGGTGAAAATCTTTTAAATAAAGCTTTAAAGACTGATTATTTACGAATAAATCCATTAACAACACAGGTAACAAGACTAAATAATGTTTCTACATTTGATAGAACCATCTGGGTTGGATTGGAGTATGAATTTTGAAAATAATATTTCTTATCTTATCTCTAGTTTTATCACTTTATAGCATGGATGTTTTGAAGTTGAAAGCCCAAATTTTATCAAGTATTTCTCATGCACTAATACATAAAGATAAAATAAATATTTGTGTGAATAATTCTGACTTATCAAAAACAAAAGATGATGCTTTATCTTTGAATTTTGTATCTTGTGAAGCCTCGAGTATCATATTTGCTGATAATATGGAACAAATAAGCAAAAATCATAAAGCAAGATTTATCTTTGCCACCACTTATTATTTCTATGCTCATACACCTGATGCAATTGGTGCTTTTTTCTGGCAAAAAGGACGACCAACTATCATTTTTAGAAAGAAGATACTTGAGAAACTAAATGTTAAGTTGCCTGCCTTGTTTGATAGATATATAGAGTGATTTTTTATGCGTAAAAATTTTTTTACGACCAATTATCTTTTTATTTTTATCTCTATTGTATTTGTTGCTATTGTTGCATCTCTTTACTTCCAATCTCATGAAGCTATCAAAAAAAGTAGAAATGAAATTTATAAAATAGAAATTCATCACGCTTCTCCACTCTCTATTAGGATTTCGAAAGAAATAGATAAGGAAACTTCTGGAAATATATCCTCTTTATTTAAAAATCCAATTTTGCGAGCTAAATTAAATAAACTGCTTTCTTTGTATGTTAATGCTGAGTTTAAATATATTTATCTAATATATACTGATAAAAATGGAGCATATCGTTATCTTCTTGATGGCTCTTCTGGCTTAGAAAAGGCAGCGTTTAAGCAAAAATTTGACCCATTGCTCTTGGATTTATGGAACAAAGCTTTAAAAACAAAAAAACCAACATATACTTTAAAACAAAGTGCTCAAGGGTTGTGGATTACATATCTGTACCCTATTATAAAAAATGCAAAGGTAGAAGCTATTTTATCATTAGATATTTCTACGCAAGAGTATTTAAAATTCAATGAAGTATTATCACCATTTGATAGGTTTTTAAAAGTACTTTTATTTATTTCTATTATAATCATATTTACCTTGTTCATTTTAGGTTATCTCTTTTATAGACTAAGAAAACAAAGTATGCTTGACCCGCTTACCAAGCTTTATAACCGAAATTATTTAAATAATATTTCCACCAAAATAAATCTTAGCCAAACAGCTATAATGATGCTTGATATTGACTACTTTAAAAAAGTAAATGATTTATATGGACACGATGTCGGAGATATTGTCCTCTCTTTCATAGCAAAAAAGTTGTTAATTGCCACTCGTTTGAATGATAGAATTATAAGATATGGCGGTGAGGAATTTCTTGTGATTATTGAGCATCCAAAAGATAAATATGAAGTTATGCAAATCGCACAAAGGATTAATGAGAGCGTTTTTAAAGATGCAATAAGAGTGAATGAAAAGATGAGCATACATGTGGCTATCTCCATAGGAGTAAATCCTCAGCCAAATAAAAATCAATCATTAAAAGAAGCGATTAAAATAGCAGATGAGATGCTCTATCTTGCAAAAAATAATGGGAGAAATAGAATAGAAGTATATGAAGGAATATAATGAAAGATTTAAAATTTGTGTCTTGGAATGTAAATGGAATCAGAGCAGTAGATAAAAAAGAAGCACTTAGGTGGATAGATGAAACTCCTGTTGATTTTTTAGCACTTCAAGAGATTAAAGCAGAAATAAATCAAATCCCAACTTCCATCTTTGATAAAAGATTTAAAGAATTGTATGTAAATTCATCTTGCAAAAAAGGACAATCTGGAGTAGCTCTTTTTAGTGATATCAAACCTTTACATGTAGAGACAGCTAAAAATGTAGATATCTTGGATGAAGGCAGGATAAATGAGTTTCATTTTGGCGATATTGCATTTTTTAATGTATATTTTCCAAATGGGCAAAGAAATGATGAAAGACTAGAATATAAGATGGCATTTTATGATAGATTTCTAGCCCATGCCGAAAATCTTAGAAAAGAAGGAAAATCTATAGTTATTTGTGGAGATGTAAATACAGCTCATAAAGAGATAGATATCGCCCGCCCAAAAGCAAATGAAAATACATCTGGATTTTTAAAGATGGAGCGAGATTGGATAGACAAGTTTTTATCTTATGGGTATATAGATACTTTTAGAGAGGTAAATGGAGATATTAAAGACAAATACTCGTGGTGGTCTTATCGAGCAGGTGCGAGAGGTAACAATGTCGGTTGGAGGATAGATTATTTTTATGTCTCGCAAGATTTAAAAGATAAAATCATAGATGCAAAAATTCACGATGATATATTTGGAAGTGATCACTGCCCGATAAGTCTAACTCTTAGATTGGATAGTATGCTTTAATGGTATTTATAAAAATATTGTATAATAATTGTTTAAAAAAATACAAGGCTTATTTTACAGAATGAAACTTTTCAACCACATATTTCAAACCATGCCAAAACTTCAAGATTTTATTAGTAAAACTGATAAACAAAACAAAACAATTTTTATACAAGTGTTGTGTGGGGATTTTGAATCAAAAGAGCTTCAAAATATTTTAGATTTATTGAGTAAAAAACTTCCTTTTGCTTCTATCATTGGAGCTTCAACAGCTGGTGAGATTGTCAATGGTAAAATTTCAAGAAATAGTATTTTAATCTCATTTTCAATTTTTGATAATGTCAGTGTAAAAACATATTATTTTCCAAAATCTGATTTTGAAAATGGAGTAAAAGCTGCGAAAGAAGTTGTTGGAAAAGATACAAAAGCTTGTATTGTATTTAGTGAAGCACTCAAAAGTGATGCAGAATCTTTTTTAAATGGCTTTTCTGCCATCAACACTAAAGTACCTCTCGCGGGAGGAATTGCAGGCGATAATTTTCACTTCAAAGAAACTTTTGTTATGCAATCAAACAAAATCTATTTTGATGGAGTAGTTTTGGCTACTTTAAATAGTGATTCTCTACATGTAACAACAAATTATTCTCTTGAATGGACACCCGTTGGAAAAGAGATGACTATCACTAAAGCAGATAAAAATATTGTTTATGAAATTGATAATAAAGCCATAAAAGAAGTTTTTGCGCATTATTTAGGAAAAGAAGCAGTCGCAGATATTCCTAAAAGTGCTATAGAGTTTCCTTTGGTTAAGGTAAATGAAAATATTAATATTGCAAGGTCAATGGTTACCAAAACTACAAATGATGGATATGTTTTTGCTGGACACTTTGAAGATGGTGATAAAGTAAGATTTGCAATTGGAAATGTTGAGGAAATTTTAAATAATGCTTCTAAAATCCAATTAAAAATTGCTAAAGAACCTACTGAAGGTACCTATATATACTCTTGTTCTGTTAGAGATTTATTTTTAAAAGAACAATTAAATTATGAATTTGGACTCATAGAAGACATAGCTCCAACAATCGGATTTTTTACATATGGCGAATTTTTTCATTCTAAATCAAAAAATCAACTTCTAAATATCACTACAACAACACTATCACTATCTGAGTCTGATAAGCTATCAAAGCCAACAAATACAACAACATTTATCAATAAATCCTCTATGCTGAAATCTTTAACAAATTTAGTCAATGTCACACAAAGTGAACTTGACGAAAGTATATCTTTTTTAAATCAGTATAAAATGGCATTAGATGAAAGCACTATTGTGTCAAAAACAGACACACAAGGTTTTATAACTTTCGTTAATGATGCCTTTTGTAAAATTTCTGGTTATACTAGAGATGAATTGATAGGGCAAAGGCATAATATCATCAGGCATCCTGATGTTCCTAATTCTTTATTTCAAGATATGTGGGATACTATAAAAAAGGGCAAAATATGGCGTGGAGTTATGAAAAATCTTAAAAAAAATGGTGAAGATTATTTTGTTAAAACAGTTATAGTTCCTATTTTTAATGATGATGGAATTATTATAAAATATATTGCCGTCAGAACAAATATAACAGATTTAATAAAAAAAGATAAGATTATAGAAGAGAGCAATATCGATAAGCTGACAGGTATAAAAAACAGACATGCACTTATAAATATGCTTCATGAAAAAGATAGACTTTATTCTTTACTTTTGATAAATCTCGATAGGTTTTCACTTATTAATGACTATTTTGGCTATGTTGCCGGTGATGAGGTTCTAAAACTATTTTCATCAAAATTAGAAAAAGTTGTGGACCACTATGAAGTTTTTAGAATCACAGGAGATGAATTTGCTGTTTTGTGTGACGATGGCAAATATTCAGCACAACTAAAAGAAAAGTTTACCCAAATAATTAAAGACTTAGAAGTAAGTAGATTTATAGTGGGTCATGATAAAATCTCAATTAGTTTCACTTGTGGGATAGCTTCTGGTAAAAGTGATGATATTTATAGATTAGCGCATATTGCGCTACGAGAAGCAAGAGAACAGCGTAAAAAAGTAATCTTTTTTAATGAAAATACTTATTTAGAAGCAAAGATTAAAAATAATATAGAAATAATAGAAAAAATAAAAGCAGCAAAAGAAAATAATCGTATCGTCCCGTTTTTCCAAGGTATTGTTGATAATAAAAGTAAAAAAATCGTTAAATATGAATCATTGATTCGTCTAATTGAAGTAGATGGTTCAATTTTATCTCCTTTTTACTTTTTAGAACACGCAAAAAAAGCCAAACTTTATGACAGGCTTACCCATATCATGATTGAAAAAACATTTGCTACATTTGAAAACCTTGAATACGAATTTTCCATAAACCTTTCGATTAAAGATATTCTCTCAGTAACCACAAGAGATGTTCTTAGAAATAATTTAAAAAAATATAAATGCGGCAATAAACTTATTTTAGAGATAGTTGAGAGTGAAGGAATAGAAAATTTTGAAGAAATAGTTTCTTTTATCAATGAGGTAAAACAATATGGATGTAAAATTGCTATAGATGATTTTGGCTCTGGTTATTCGAACTTTTCTTATCTTGAAAAATTAAAAGTAGATTTTATAAAAATAGACGGCTCTTTAATAAAGAATATAAATAAAGATGACAATAAAAGAGCAATTGTTAAAAGTATTCTTCTTTTTGCCGCGTCTCAAGGGATAAAAACAATTGCTGAGTTTGTAGAAAATGAAGAAGTATTTAATGAACTTGTAAACTTAGGAGTGGATTTCTCTCAAGGATATCTTTTCTCAAAGCCTTCTAGCTCTCTTGTGCCAAGGATTTAATTTCCTAAACAAATTAAACTACTATTTATATTATAAATTATATAATTTCAACTAATGCTGTATAAGGTCTGAGTTTCAGACAAACATGAAAAAGCATACTTCAAGATACTTCGCTTTTTAGCCACATGTGCAATTTTGTTCAGCAAATTTTTCTTTACAAAGGATAATAGTATGGGTTTAGAAGTGCATAAAGAATTGCTCTCAAGCATAGGATTAGATGTAGAAAAACACGCAAAAATGATGGCTGCTGGTTTAGAAAGTTATAAACAACAATTTTTATCACAACCAAACAGACCAGAGGGTATGAAATATTTTGATTGGTTTATGAGTGAAATTCCAATGGCAAAGAATTGCTGAGATAAATCAACTAAGAGCCGATAAAAAACCAGCAGTAGGTACATTTTGTATTTTTGTACCAGAAGAGATAATAGTTGGCGCTGGTGGGGCTTGTTATGGACTTTGCGGTGGAAGTAATGCTACCATCGCAGATACTGAGACTGAATTACCAAGAAATATATGTCCGCTTATAAAGTCTGCTCATGGGTTTAAATTTCAACGAACTTGCGGTTATACACAATTTTCAGATTTTATTTATGGCGAGACTACATGTGAAGCAAAAAAGAAGACTCGGGAGATATTAGATAAGCATCATCCTGTACATGTGATGAATATTCCTCATATGAAACGAGAAAAAGACTTGAAAATGTGGAAAGAAGAGATAGAAGATTTTAAATCCCATGTAGAAGAGGTAACTGGCAAAAAGCTCAGTTTAGAGGAGATGAAAGAGGGTACAAAAATCGTAAATGAAAAAAGAAAAGCTTTGCAAAGACTTGATGCCCTTCGTGGAATAAATCCTGATGTAATACCAATAAGTGCTAAAGATGGTCTTTTGATAACACAAATTGGGTTCATGGATGATCCCCTTAGATATACACAAAAGGTAAATGAATTATGTGATGAGCTAGATAAAAGAATTGAAGAAAATAATAGCGTATTTGAAAAAGATACTCCTCGTCTGATGATTTTGGGAACTCCATTTGCTCCGCCAAACTGGAAACTTCATGGTGCGGTTGAGACTACAGGAGGGGCTATCATCAATGAAGAGTCTTGCATAGGACATAGATATTATAAAGACAATGTAGATTTAGATAGTGTAGAAGATGAAGATACTATGATGGACAGATTACTTCAAAGATATACTCAAGTAGATTGTGCTTGTTTTACTCCAAATACTCAAAGGATTGATAAAATTCTTCAAATGTATAAAGATAGAAAGGCAGATGGTGTTATTTATTATACTCTATCATTTTGTCACACATACAATGTAGAATCTTTTTTAGTGAGTGAGGCGTTGGAAAAAGAGGGAATTCCTTGTTTGATTATTGAGTCTGATTATTCACCTGAAGATGCTGAACAAATTAAAACTCGTGTTGAAGCATTTTTGGAAAGTCTTACATTTAAGAAAAAAGCAAAAGCTTTTAAAGATCTATAAATATGTTTTGGGGCGTAGATGTAGGCTCAACTTATACAAAAATTACTGGTATCAATGAAAAAAAAGAGATAATTGATTTTACGGTGATACCAACTATCATAAATCAAGATGATATCGTAAAAGAGTCTTTAAAAGGCAAGCCTGTAGAGATGATTGTTTCTACAGGTTACTACGGAAGACATATGATAGAAAATGCCCTGTCATGTCCCGTGATTAGTGAGATAAAAGCTCATGCGATAGGGGCTCATTTTACAAATCAAGAAGCACAATTGGTGATTGATTTAGGTGGGCAGGATAGTAAGGTGATTAAGCTAGACAGTACTGGCGGATTTGTGGATTTTAGGATGAATGATAAATGTGCAGCCGGGACTGGTAAGTTTTTAGAAATTGCAGCAAATAGAATGGGCTTGGATTTAGAAACATTTTCAAAGCTGGGTTTTGATGCAGATAAAGAGCTTACAATCTCTAGTATGTGTGCAGTTTTTGCTGAATCAGAAGTTATTTCATTGATAGCAAAAAAAGAGAGTGTTGCAAATATTTGTTATGGGGTACATGAATCAATCGCTTCAAGGCTTGCTTCAATGGCTAGAAAATTTGCAAGTAAAAGTGAATATATAGTTTTCACAGGAGGAGGGGCATTAAATCCATTTTTAAGACATCTTTTATCTAAAAAATTAGAGAAAAATATAATAGTTCCTAAATCCCCCCAACTGATGGGTTCTTTAGGAGCTGCACTTGCCGGACATGAAGTTAGCTAAGAGCTAATTTTTTAAACATATCCCCTCTAGCGGCGTAAGAGTTAAATTGATCTAAACTCGAAGCTGCTGGAGAGAGAAGAGTTAGTGTCTCTTTTGTATGGATTTTTTGTATCACTTCCATCGCTTTTTCTAAGTGATATGAAGCAGTAACTGTTTTGTCTATTTTATTGCAAAAATCTACTATCTTGTCTGTGTTTGTACCTATCGCAAAAACTCTTACTCGTAGAGGTTTTAACATATCAAAAAGTGGGGTTAAATCTACTCCTTTGTCATCTCCACCAAGGATAAGAAGCAAATCTCTATCTTTGTATCTTTTTATGGCTTCAAGCGTTGCATCTAAGTTTGTACCTTTTGAGTCATTTACCCAGATTCTTCCTCTGTTATCTTTAAATTCTTCTAGTTTATGAACATCTGTTTTGAAGCTGTTTATTTTTTCATAATCAATTTTTCCAAGAAGTATAATTTCTGCCGAAAGTGATAGCAAAGCATCTAGTAAAAAAGGAGCTTGAAAATTTACTTTGTTTATATCGATATCTAGTTTTTTAGCTAAATCAAATTCATCTTTGTATGTTACTACATGTGCGAGAGTTTTTATATCTCTGTAAACTTCCGGTATGACTGCAATGCTTCCTTCTGCCATTCGTTCAAGTGGGCTAAGTTTTGCTTTTTCGTACGCCTCGAAGCTTCCATGCCAGCTTAAATGGTCTGGTTTTACTGGTAAAAGTAAGTAAATATCTGGAGTTGCAATTTTTGTTTGGTAAAGCATGTAAGAGCTGGTTTCTAAAATCCACATACTATCATTTTTGTTTAGGTTTGCCAATGGATTTCCAATATTCCCTCCACACTCGCTTCCTTTTTCTTTGAAGATAAAGTCTAGCATTTGAGTAGTAGTTGTTTTTCCATTTGTCCCGCTTATCCAGATAGAAAAGGGCATATCTTTTTGAAAAAAATCATATTCACTGACTAGGTTTGTTGCTTTTTTTATAAGTGGATGATTTGGTGGAAAACTCGGACTTGGTATTTGAATATTTGAAATATTTGGATCAAATTGGCTTGGCGGAAGAAGTTCATTTCCAAATTCATTAAAACTTTTCTTTTTAAAATGATCATCAAAGATTTGGCAATTTTTAAATCTTTTAGCTATCGCTTTTGTTGTTTTTCCGTGACCAAACAGGGCAATCATCTAATTTTAATAGCCGTTAATGCGATGATATTTGATATAAGAGCCATTATCCAAAATCTCACTATTATCTTATTTTCTGCCCAGCCCTTTATCTCAAAATGATGATGAATGGGAGCCATCAAAAAGATTCTTTTTTTACGAGTTTTAAAACTGCCTACTTGAAGAATTACAGATAAAGTCTCCAGTACAAAAACAAAGCCTATCAAAACTAATAAAATTTCATTTTTAGAGATAATAGCCATATATCCTATAAATGCACCGATACTTAAGCTTCCACTGTCTCCCATAAATATTTCAGCAGGATAGCAGTTGTACCATAAAAACCCAACTAATGAGCCGATTAGTGCAGCTGCTATGATCACGACTTCGCCACTTCCACTTACTTTTGGAAGTAAAAGATAACTGCTTAAGACTGCATTTCCACTTATATATACAAAAATTCCAAGGCTGAGCATTGAAAATATTGAAGGCACAGTTGCAAGTCCGTCTAGCCCATCAGTCAGGTTGACTGCATTGCTTGATGACACCATTACAAGTGACCAGAACAGAACAATAAACCAACCTAGATTTATGATTGGGTGTTTGTAAAAAGGTGCATATACATCGTGGTTCAAGGCGGTCGCCCTATAAAGCAAATAACCTATGATAATAGATACTAAAATTTGCAATAAAATTTTTGTCTTAGCGTTAATCCCTGAAGTGTTATCACCGCCAACAATTTTTGAAATATCATCTTTTATTCCAATAAGTGCAAATAATAAAATTGTTGTAAAGCCTAGAATAACATATGCATTTGCCAAATTTGCACAAATAATAATAGAAAATAAAGTAGAAAATATAATAATAATTCCCCCCATTGTAGGAGTTTTATTTTTTGTCTGATGTGTTTTTGGAGCTAAATCATAGATAGGTTGATTTGCATTTTTTTCTTTGGCCCACTTGATGAATTTGGGCATAATATATATGCTGATAATCAAAGATATAAAAAAGGCAAGCCCGGATCTAACTGTGATGTATTGAAAAATATTGACATGTAAAGTATGATAAAGCCAGTAGAGCATGATAATCCCATATATTTTATTGAAAGCATTATTTTAGTAGAATATTACTTATAAACTGTTAATAATCTAAATCCTAAGGAATAAAATGAAAAATTCTATGCAGAAAACGGTGTTGGTCATAACAGATGGTATTGGCTACAATCCAAATAAATCTTCAAATGCTTTTTCAAATGCCCATAAACCAACATATGATAAACTTTTTAAAGAAGTACCTTACAGTTTTATTCACACTTCCGGTCTGTCGGTCGGCTTGCCTGAAGGTCAAATGGGAAACAGTGAAGTAGGGCACATGTGTATAGGAAGCGGAAGAGTGATGTACCAAAATCTTGTAAAAATTTCTATGGCTATAAAAAACGATGAATTAAAAGACAATACTGCTTTAAAACATATATTGGAAGTTAAAGGCGATATCCATATAGTAGGACTTGCCAGTGATGGAGGGGTTCATTCACATATTGACCACATAATTGCTCTTGCCGAAATCTCTAAGAGCGCAGGTAAAAAAGTCTATATTCACGCAATTACAGATGGAAGAGATGTAAGTCCGACTTCTGGCTTAAAATATTTAAAAAAAATAGAGTCAATTTGTGATAACTTGATAATTCTAGCGACTATAAGTGGAAGATATTATGCGATGGATAGAGACAATAGATGGGACAGGGTAGAGAAAGCTTATAGAGCTATAGTTGACGCAACTCCAAAAACGACTTTGGGAGTTTTGCCATATATAGAGCAATCTTATGCAAAAGATATAACAGATGAATTTATAGACCCTGTTAGTTTTGGCAATTTTTCCGGTATGAAAAAAGATGATGGAGTTATATTTGCAAATTTTAGAAATGATAGAGTTAGAGAAATTTCAAAAGCGATAGGTTTTGAAAAGTTTGATGAATTTAAAAGAGAAAACAGTGGGATAAAATCAATCACTATGACAAATTATGATAGCTCTTATCCTTTTGAGGTGATGTTTAGCTCAACTGCTCCTAAAAATACATTGGCAAGTGTTATCTCTGATGCAGGGCTTTCACAACTTCATACGGCAGAAACTGAGAAATATGCACATGTAACTTTCTTTTTAAATGGTGGAATAGAAGAGCCTTATGTCGGAGAAAGCAGAGTTTTAATACCAAGTCCAAAAGTTGCAACTTATGACTTATTGCCTGAAATGAGTTCTGAAAAAGTGGGGGAAGGGGTTGTTGTGGCTATGGAAGAAGGCTATGATTTTATAGTAGTAAATTTTGCAAATGGCGATATGGTAGGACATACTGGAAATTTTGATGCAGCAGTAAAAGCGGTTGAAGCTGTAGATAAGCAACTAGGTATTATTCTAGACGAAGCACAAAAAAAAGATTATGCAGTCGTGATAACAAGTGACCACGGAAATTGTGAAAAGATGGCAGGAGAACATGATGAGGCATTAACAAGCCACACAACTTTTGATGTTTTTTGTTTTGTAAAGGCAAAAGGTGTGAAAAAAGTAAAAAATGGAGGACTTAATAATATAGCTCCAACTGTTTTAAAATTAATGAGTTTAGAAATTCCAAAGGAGATGGATGAAGCTTTAATATAAAAGCTTTGATCAATAAAATAGGTTTAAAAAGGATGTAAATAATGAAATTTAGCGGTAAGAATGTTTTAGTAACAGGTGCGGCAAGCGGTATAGGCAAACAAATTGCTCTAACTTTAGCAGGATATGGTTTGAAAGTATGGATAAATTATCGTTCGCGACCCCAACATGCAGATGCACTCAAAGATGAGATTGAAAAAAATGGTGGTGAAGCTGCTGTTATCGGGTTTGATGTGATAGATGAAAAAGCTTTTATCGAGGGAATTAAAACTATAGTTGATAGTGATGGTGAACTTTCATATTTGGTAAATAATGCGGGAATTACAAATGATAAATTAGCAATTAGAATGAAAACTGAAGATTTTAACTCAGTTATCAATGTAAACTTGACCTCTGCTTTTGTTGGTTGTCGTGAATCTTTGAAAGTGATGAATAAAAAAAGATTTGGAAGTGTAGTAAATATATCTTCGATAGTTGGTGAGACGGGAAATGCTGGTCAGGTAAATTATAGTGCCAGCAAAGGCGGATTGATAGCTATGACCAAGAGTTTTGCTCTTGAGGGAAGTGCTAGAGGAATAAGATTTAACGCAGTAACACCCGGGTTTATCGCAACTGATATGACAGACAAATTAAGTGATGAGGTAAAAGAGGTCTACACTAGTAAAATTCCTCTGAAAAGATTTGGCACCCCCGAAGATATAGCCGAAGCTGTTGCATTTTTATTGAGCGATGATGCTTCGTATATAACAGGAGTTGTCTTAAAAGTAAATGGTGGAATGTACATGTAGTATATATATAACTTGATTTAAAGTTTATTTTGATAAAATAAGAAAAATTTTTAAAGGAGTTAGTGATGTCACTAATTGAAGAAGTAAAAGAAGTTGTAGTTGAGCAGTTAAATGTTAATCCTGATGAAGTAAAAGAAGACTCAAAATTTGTTGAAGATTTAGGTGCTGATTCATTGGATGTTGTTGAATTAGTTATGGCATTGGAAGAAAAATTTGATATTGAGATTCCCGATACTGACGCTGAAAAAATTATAACAGTAAATGATGCTATAAAATATATAGAAGAGCATAAATAAATATTAGATATTAATTTCAACACTAGATATTAACTTGTCTGGTGTTGAGTATGCGTAAAATTAAGGAGTGGTTTTGAAAAGAGTGGTGGTTAC
Organism: uncultured Campylobacterales bacterium; assembly: GCA_964650375.1. Lineage (GTDB taxonomy): Bacteria > Campylobacterota > Campylobacteria > Campylobacterales > Sulfurospirillaceae > JAADIZ01. The sequence continues at coordinate 13,898 of CAZYTB010000047.1, forward strand.
GGGTTTGGGTATGATAAATTCAGTCGGTATGGATAAAGAGAGTTCTTTTAAGGCTATAGTTGATGGAAAATGTGGCATTAAAAGGATTAGTTCATTTGATACAACTAATCATTCGGTAAAAATTGCTGGTGAAATTACTGATTTTGATCCTAAAACTGTTATGAATCCAAAAGATGTAAAAAAAGCAGACAGATTTATACAATTGGGTATAAAAGCTGCAACGGAAGCCATGGAGGATGCAAAATTTGACTCTTACGAAGAAGAAAGATTTGGTGTATGCTCTGCTTCAGGAATCGGTGGACTCATATCTATTGAAAAAAACTCTTTGATTTGTTCTGAGCGAGGACCTAAGAGAGTATCTCCATTTTTTATACCCTCAGCCTTGGCTAATATGCTAGGTGGAATGGTAGCGATAGATCATAAATTAAAAGGACCAAACTTATCTGCAGTAACTGCATGTGCCGCAGGAACTCACGCTATATCTGAAGCTTACAAAACTATAGTAGTTGGCGGAGCAGATAAAATATTGGTTGTCGGAGCAGAAGCTGCTATTTGTGCTGTAGGTGTTGCTGGATTTTCTTCTATGAAAGCATTATCTACTAGAAATGATGAACCTCTGCTTGCATCCCGTCCTTTTGATAAAGAGAGAGACGGCTTTGTTATGGGCGAAGGCGCTGGCGCACTTGTGCTTGAAATTTATGAAGACGCAATCGCTAGGGGAGCTCACATATATGGTGAACTTATCGGTTTTGGTGAAAGTGGAGATGCTTATCATATAACGACTCCAGCTCCTGATGGCGCATATCGAGCAATGAAAGCTGCTTATGATATGGCAAATAATCCAAAGATTGACTATATTAATGCTCACGGAACCAGTACTGCGGCAAATGATAGAAATGAAACAGCGGCGGTAAAAAAGTTATTTGATGACCATATTCCTTTAGTAAGTTCCACAAAAGGTCAAATCGGACATTGTTTGGGAGCAGCTGGTGCTATTGAAGCAGTTATCGCGTTGATGTCTATGAGAGATGGTATTTTGCCTCCAACCATAAATCAAATAACAGCAGATCCGGAATGTGATTTAGACTATATACCAAATGTTGCAAGAAAAGTTGCTGTAGATATAGTCATGAGTAACTCATTTGGTTTTGGCGGTACCAATGGCTCAGTTATCTTTAAAAGAGTCTAGGAGAGTTAATGGCAGCATATCTGGATTTTGAAAAAAGTATAAAAAGCCTAGATGAGGATATTGCCAGTGCTAAGATAAAAGGCGATGACCCGGCAGTTGAGATTTTAGAGAAAAATTTATCAAAAGAGATATCTAAAGTTTATAAAAATCTAAATGATTATCAAAAACTACAACTAGCCCGCCATCCTGATCGACCTTATACTATGGATTATGTAAGACTGATTTTGGATGATGCTTATCAAATACATGGTGATAGAGCATTTCGTGATGATCCGGCGATTTTAGCTTATATGGGGTATATTGGCGGTAAAAAAGTTATACTTATAGGTCAGCAAAAAGGAAGACACACCAAATATAAATTAAAAAGAAATTTTGGAATGGCTCATCCTGAAGGATATAGAAAAGCTCTTCGTATAGCAAAAATGGCAGAAAAATTTGATATACCAATACTATTTTTGATTGACACTCCGGGTGCTTACCCCGGGGTTGAAGCAGAAGAGCGCGGTCAAAGTGAAGCAATAGCTAAAAATCTGTACGAACTCAGTGATTTGAGGGCAAAAATACTTTCAATTGTTATAGGAGAAGGCGGAAGTGGTGGGGCACTTGCTCTTGGGGTGGCCGATAAAATAGTCATGATGCGATACTCAGTTTTTTCTGTAATTTCTCCTGAAGGATGCGCTGCAATACTTTGGAATGACCCTTTAAAGCAAGAGAGTGCTACAAAAGCTATGAAAATAACTGCTGATGATTTGTATAAATTAAAACTAGTTGATGATGTATTAGATGAACCGATAGTTGGAGCGCACAGAGATAAAGTGAGTGCTGCAAAAGTTATAAAAGATTATTTTTTAAATTTTCTTGATGAGATGGATAAAATAAGTACAGAAGAAAGATTAAAAAGAAGATTTGAAAAATTATTATCTGTTGGCGCCTTCGAAGAAAAATAAATACCTAATAACTTTATATTTGAAATAAAAAAGTTCTAACCCGACTAAGTCGGGTTAGAATATTTTGAACTAGTGTAATTCTTTCCATAGAGATTTTTTCCATAGTATCGCAAGTATTGTAAAAATTATAAAAAAGCCAATTACCCAAGGTCCAAGAGCCGCGCGAGCTGGTTTACTCGGATCTCCAGTCTCTTCCAAATATGAAATAACTTTCTCATATCCTTTTTTTGTCAGACCAACTCTTGGCATCGCTGTACCTTTAAGCTGGCTTTCCGGATCTTCTACAAAAGTTTCCATAAAATTCTCACTCCTAGCCCTAATCATTATAGAAAGATCAGGAGGAAGTTTGCCTAAGTATTTTACTAAAACAGCCTGATAATCTGCAACCTTGGTTTGAAATTTTAAAAGGTCAACATCTTTATTTGTTACGATATTTGATTTTGTTTTTGGAACCATACCAATTTGAGTCCATTTTCCATATCTATTAGCATGACATCGACCACAACTTACTTCATAAGCTTCAGTTGG
>CAZYTB010000048.1:0-16291 GCA_964650375.1 uncultured Campylobacterales bacterium
TTTTGTTCACAAAGTTGTTTTAATTGCTCAACCGCTGCGAGTCTTTGTAAATCACAGGCAGCCACTAACACTTTTTTTTGTCTAAGTTTTAAATAATTTGCAAGCTTCACAGTTGTAGTTGTTTTACCACTTCCTTGTAAACCAATCATCATCGCCACTGTAGGGGGTTTTGGTGAAAATATAAAACCTTGTTTTCCTGGAGCAGTTAAAATTTTATTTAGATTTGTTTTGATAGATTTTAGAAAATTTAGCTGACCAATGCCCACATTTTTTGTTTCGATCTCAACGATATTCAAAAGTTCTTTTACAACTTTGTGATGAACATCTGCTTTTAGAAGAGATTTTTTGAGTGTATCAAGAGCTTTTTTTAAAGACTTCTCGTCATCTGCAAATCTAATCTTATTAACAGCTGTTTTAAATGAATCAGTTAAAACTCCAAACAAATTCTATCCTTCTAACTATATATTTTAATCGCATAATACCCCATTAAAGGAATGCAATAATACATAAAAATTGCTTTAAGTTAGATAAAAGAAACTAACAAAGAGAGATATTAACAAAACTTTACTATAATAATGGCTTAAAAAAATTAAGGAAAAAAATGAAAAGAGCAATACTTCTTACATGTATGGTTTTCACACTGCTGATAAGTGGTTGTGGTGACGATAAAACAGCTAATTTGGAAACTAAAAAAATTAATGTCTTAACACAAGATATAAAGGTTGGAGAATTCTTTAAAAATATAACCATAAAAGATCAATTTGATAAACCAAAAATGTTATCTGGTCAAACAAAAAAAATCATCTTTGTTTTTACAAAAAAAAGTGGTCATACTGTTAAGGAACTATTGGATTCTAAGTCTAATGATTATTTATCTAAAAAAAATATTGCTTTCATAGCTGATATCAGTGGGATGCCCTCTATCATTGCAAATATGTTTGCTATACCTGATTTAAAAAAACATAAATATTCTATAATGCTGATAAGAAATGAAGATAATGCAAAAAAATACGAAAATGAAAAATATAAAGATTATATTATTGTTGTCGGATTAAATAATTTTAAAATAACAAGTATAACTCTTGTTGGTACAGCAAAAAATCTTGAAAAAATAATAGGTTAATTCTTAAATATGATTATGCTACTATATAAATAAAAGTAATATTTTGAAATCAGATTTAACACGAGGCTCAATTAAAGTACATTTGAGAAATATAGCTATACCTTCAGCCATAGGCTATCTTTTTCAAACAATGTTTAATGTCACAGATACTTTTTTTGCCGGGGAAATTTCAACCCAGGCATTAGCGTCTCTTTCTTTAACTTTTTCCATATTTTTTATCATTATAGCAGTTGCTGGCGGGATGAGTCAGGGAATTACGGCTCTTGTCGGAAATGCTCTTGGCGAGGGTGATAGGGAACATGCAAAACAGGTTATTCTTCACTCAATCATCTTATTTGTGACTCTAGCAACAATAATAACGATTGTAGGCCTTTTATCTTCGCCATTTTTGATGAAAATTCTAGGCGCACAAGGAGCATACTTACAAGAGGCACTTTCATATATAGATATCATAATACTTGGTTCAACTTTTTTTATAGGAGTCTTTTTTACAAATGCCATGCTCAATTCTATAGGAAATACAAAAGTCATGAGAAACTTCTTGGTAACAGGTTTTTTGCTAAATATATTTTTAGACTATTGGTTCGTAAAGGGTGGATTTGGAGTAAACCCATTGGGTGTAAAAGGTATAGCTTACGCTACTATCGCTATAGAATTTTTTGGAATGTTATATCTTTTTTACAACTTGAAAAAAACATATCTTCTTAATGATTTACCAAAATTTAAATTTGATGCAAATATCATATACTCATTTTTAAGACAAGGAATTCCGCCAACTGCAAATATGACTCTTATGGCACTTGGGATGTTTATCATAACATATTATATCTCTCCATTTGGAAAAGATGTAATCGCGGCTTATGGCATATCTATCAGAATAGAGCAGATAGTTCTTTTACCTAGCATTGGTATCAATGTAGCTGTTCTTTCCTTAATCTCACAAAATAATGGCGCAAAACTGTTTGAGCGAGTCAGGGAAACCATAGCTTATGCACAAAAAATAGGATTTGTATTGTGGATAATCGGTATGTTTTTTCTATACTTTTTTGGAGAATTTTTTATAAAATTTTTTACCAAAGATCCGCTTGTTATCAAAGCAGGTCTAGGCTATCTGTACGCAGCTGCAACCTCTTTGTATGCATACATGTTAGTTTTTATAAACATTGCACTCTTACAAGGCATAAAAAAACCTGCCCTGCTTGTTTATCTAAGTTTATTTAGACAGTTGATAATTCCAGTAGCCTTATTCAGCATTTTAGCTTTCTTTTCTCTACCTTTAATCTTCTACTGGTGGGGAATCGTGGTAATCATTTGGCTCTCAGCTTTATTTATACTTTGGTACGCAAGGGGAAAGTTAAAGCTATTGGATTAAAAGAATATTATAGATTATAGAGTCTCGATATCAACTATTTCAATACGTTCGCAACCTTTTTTCAATAACTTATTATTTCGAGCATCCTCTTCAGCCAATGCAAGTAAATCTGCAAAATCATTTTTAGATACCTCTACTTTATGAAGCTCTTTTTCAGTTTTCAGTTTTATGGAAGCATCTGTGTTTGAACTTAGTGTTATATTTCTATATCCTTTAGCAAATTCAGATTTTATTGCTTTAACTATTTTTTCATTTTTGAGTAAATCGTGTAATAAAATCTCTTGGTTTAAATCTGTATCGCACAGTATCTTATATGTCACAACCATAGTTCCTTCCATTTGTCATATCCTTTATGTCGTAGTTTTTGTAGAGTCTTTTAATTTTGTCATTTTAGCATAAATCCTTTGAGCTGCCAAATTGTACTCATAAATATATGCTCTACATGTAGAGGAAAATTATGATGAGGGAAAGGGTTAATCCCATTTAAAATTAAAAAAATTTGAAAGATTTCACAACAAAAAAATTATAATCACTGGTAAATCTTACTGTAAATATGATAAAATCATTTTAAATATTTATAGTAAGAAGCATATATGGAAACAAAACTTATTAACAATACAAAGTATCCTTATCGCTACATGTTGGGAAGCAAAACTTATACCTTTAAAGACTTGAAAGATTTAATGGCTAAAGCAACACCAAAAAGGTCTGGTGATATATTGGCGGGCGTTGCAGCCTCAACTTTACAGGAGCGCGTTGTTGCCCAAATGCTATTGGCAGAAGTCCCACTTAAAACTTTTTTAAATGAATTACTGATTCCTTATGAAGATGATGAAATTACAAGATTGATTATTGATGAACACGATAATGTTGCGTTTGAAACTATTTCTCATTTAACTGTTGGGAATTTTCGAAATTGGTTGTTAAATGATAACACTACAAATGATTTAATAAAAAAAGTCAGACCTGGTATAACTCCTGAAATGGTCGCAGCTGTTAGTAAAATCATGCGTAATCAAGAGTTGATTATAGTTGCAAAAAAGTGTCCTATTGTCTCTGCTTTTCGCAACACAATTGGGTTGCCTGGTCATTTATCTACGCGTTTACAGCCAAATCATCCAACTGATGATGCTATGGGAATCGCTGCTAGTATATTAGATGGATTACTTTATGGGAGCGGGGATGCAGTAATTGGAATAAATCCTGCAACAGACAATATTGAACAATCGATAAAATTATTGAAAATGCTTGATGAAGTTATCTCAAAGTATCAAATTCCTACTCAATCTTGTGTACTTACACATGTAACAAATACGATTGAAGCGATTGAGAAAGGCGCTCCAGTTGATTTAGCTTTTCAATCTATTGGTGGAACGGAAGCTACAAATTCAAGTTTTGGGTTTAATTTAAATACTTTAAAAGAAGCTCAAGATGCAACACTATCACTAAACCGTGGCAGCATTGGTAACAATGTTATGTATTTTGAAACAGGTCAAGGAAGTTCTCTTTCAGCAAATGCTAATTTTGGGTTAGATCAACAAACTTGTGAGGCAAGGGCTTATGCTGTGGCCAAAAAATTTGATCCACTTTTAGTCAATACGGTTGTTGGTTTCATTGGTCCAGAATATCTATTTGATGGAAAAGAGATTATTCGAGCAGGTCTTGAGGACCACTTTTGTGGAAAATTATTGGGACTTCCTATGGGTTGTGACATTTGTTATACCAATCATTCCCAAGCCGATCAAAATGATATGGATAATTTACTAACCCTGCTTGGCGTTGCAGGTTGTAATTTTATCATGGGTGTTCCCGGGTCTGATGATATTATGCTCAATTATCAAAGTACATCTTTTCATGACGCCCTGTATCTAAGGAGAGTACTAAATCTGCATCCTGCTCCTGAGTTTGAAAATTGGTTAAAAAATATGAATATTTTTACGGATATTAATAGTTTTACTCCCAATAATGAAATACCGGCAAGCTTTTCAAAACCTCTTCAAAAATTAATTGGAAAGAAAATATGAAAGATATAATAACTGTCTCTAACATCATTAAAAATCCTTGGTCCGTATTGCGTAAATATACAAATGCCAGAATAGGACTAGGACGGACTGGTGTAAATATACCAACTAAGCGTTTATTGGAGTTCAAATTAGCACATGCACAAGCTCAAGATGCTGTTCATCTGCCTTTAGATGTGGAATATGTTACTAATCAATTAAAAAATATAAAAGTAGATACCAGCTTACTAAGAGATACTTCGCCTTTTATTTTGCATTCTCAAGCCACAGATAGGACTACTTATCTGCAGCGCCCTGATTTGGGTCGTAAATTAGATGAAAATTCTCACGAACTTCTAAGTAAAAACTTTGGCACTAAAACAGAATTATATGATTTAGCGATAGTAATAGTTGATGGATTATCTTCTTTAGCAATTACAGAAAATGCGGCAGATCTGATCCAAACACTTACCAACAGCCTAACAAAAGATAATCAAAACTGGAAATTAGCACCTTTTACTATCGTTCAACAAGGCAGAGTGGCAATTGGTGACGAAGTAGGTGAACTACTACATGCTAAAGCAGCAGTGGTATTAATCGGTGAGCGGCCAGGGTTAAGTTCTCCTGACAGTCTTGGTTTATACTTTACTTGGGAACCTAAAATCGGGCTTACTGATGTTAGTAGGAACTGTATTTCAAATGTACGCCCATCCGGATTATCATATGATACTGCTGTGAAAAAATTATTGTACTTATTACACGAATCCCATCGGTTAAAATTCTCTGGTATAAATCTTAAAGACCGCACTACAAATAATCTTATTGCTAAAGATAATATTGGAGAAAATTTTTTAATTACACAAGAGAGCCAAATGCCAACACAGCTTGAAATAGGTGAAAATAATAAATAATGAAATCCCTGAACAATATCTCTAAAAAAGATTAGAGGTAGATTTTTTGGTACATACAAAAGTCTAATTTAGTGGGAGTTTATTGTGATAATTTTCGTTTATTTTTCCATTTTGCATATTCATCACAGTGCTGATATTGGCGGTTTATCACATTTCTTCTAGCTACGGCACAATAGCCTATAGCAACTAAAGCGAAAAAGATATAAATGTAAGCGACTATCGTCCCGGCATTAAATATCGAAATTGTTTGTAATGCAATCAATAAAATCAACAAAATAATAACAAGCTGAAGCAAAAAGAAAATATTTGGCATCATACATCCACAAAAACGCCTTTTTTCTTTACCCGTCATTATATTCCCCTATTTACAAGATTGGTTTGATTGTAACATAAAATTAAAGTTTTAGCAATTGTCAGCATAAAACCGATATTATATTTCTTTTCAGTTAACTTAGTAAATAAATAGATTTACTTGACATTAAAAAATATTAAGCTATAATTCTGTTATAAAAAAAACAAAAGGATTATCATGGCACAATCATGTCCAATATCTTCGAGAAAAGTAAACTCTAATTTGGTTAGAATCTACTCTATACAAGTTTCTCTGTTAGTTCTAGCTTTAATTCTTACAAAATTACCTATATTTGCATTTATATTATTATATGATTTTTCAATTCGTGCACTCAGATTGCCAAAATTAAGCCCTGTTCACTTGATAGGCAAATTCATAATTGGTATATTTAAAATCAAACCTAAGATGACTGATGAAGCGCCTAAAAGATTTGCACTCTACATAGGTCTTTCTTTTTCCCTAGCGCTTAGTCTGCTCTATGCCAATAGGTATTATGATGTAGCTACAATTACAGCTACTATATTGCTTATATGTGCTCTTCTTGAGGCAGTGTTTAATTATTGCTTAGGATGTAAAATATACCAGATAATTCAATCATTTAAGTAGGATTTGTTTATGACAGATTTTGATTATTATAACACTCTACTGGTTCAAAGTATCGGAAATAAAGTAGGTTCTACTGCACCCATTATCACACCATCGGCTTCTTATGGTTATGAAGATTCCAAGCAGGCTCAAGATATTTTTAGCGGCTCCAAAAATCTTCCTCTTTATGCCAGAGTTGGCAATCCTACAAATGCAAAATTAGAATCAGTTGTAACAAAAATCGAAAACGGTTTTGGTGCTATTGCCACATCTTCTGGCATGGGCGCACTTTCCATGGTCTTGACTTCAATTTTAAGCGCAGATGATGAAATACTTTGCATCGGTGGTTTTTTTGGTGGAACTTATACATTAGTCAATGAAACGATGAAACGATTTGGCATACAAAATAGTTTTTGCGAAATTGATGATTGTGAATATATAGAATCCAAACTAAAATCTGGCGTTAAAATGGTGTTGATGGAAAGCGTAGGAAATCCAAGTTTAAGATTGCCAGATATTCAAAAAATTTCTTCCTTATGTTCAAAATACGAAACCTTACTGATAGTAGATAATACAAGTACACCGCTTCTTATTCGCCCACTTGAACTTGGTGCAGACATAGTAATACATTCTTCTACAAAAAATATGAGTGGACATAGTGCTGCACTTGGTGGTATTGCTGTTTTTAGAGAAGTGTCAAAAGAAAAAGATAAACTTCTTAACCAAAAATATAAAGATCTACATAATTTTGTTCAAAAAATGGAAAAAAAAGCTTTTATAGGTATTTGTAAAAAACGAGGATTAAGAGATATGGGAATGAGCGCAAATGCCTTTGGTTCATTTTTAACGCTTTTGGGTCTAGAAACACTATCTTTAAGAATGGAAAGAGTTAATAGCAATGTTGCTGTTATCGTTAAAATTTTAAATGAGCAATTAACCAATAATATAAGCGTAAAACATCCTTCTCTTCCAAAAGACAAAGATCATGAACAATATAAAGTAAATTTTTCACAAGGATGTGGGCCCATTTTTACGATTGATTGTCAAACTAGAGAACGCGCATTTAAATTCTTAGATAATTTAAATCTTGCAACACTAACAGCAAATATTGGTGACAATCGCACATTAGCACTTCACATGGCAAGCACTATTTATAGTGATTTTGATAATGCTACAAGAAGATTTTTAGGTGTAAGTGATGGCTTGATTCGTGTTTCTGTTGGACTAGAAAGTCCAAAGGCAATCGCAAAAGATTTTTTAAACGCTGCTAACAATTTATAATTTTCCATGGTACACATTTACTAAACGCTACATAAACATATATTACACGCAAAATCATTATAATTCCTGTATCAAAACAAGAAAGGATACAAAATGAAAACAGGAAACAAATTAAAGTTAGCAGGCATTCTGCTAGGGACAACTCTTATAGCTACGACTGCGGCAATGGCAGATGCAAAAGGTGGTATAGGTAGTTGTGGTGGAGATGGTGGATATAGTAATGGCGAAAAACATAATTTTGCTCTTTCAAATACCAACAATGTTGTCAATCAAGAAGCTACGATAGTAAAAACTATGGAGCAATCAGAGATAAGTAATGAAATATCTTTTTATGAAAGAGATACAGATAGAAATTGAGGCTCTGAGAAAGATGATAGATAACCCAAAGGTTCAAAAAATGAACAATATAAAAAGATTAGGGCTTAGCCTTAGAAGAGATTTCTTTCAAGATATAGATGATGATGGATTTTTAACCAGATTGGCGAGATTTCTCCCAAGAATTGGTTTAACATCTTCTACATATATAAGAAAAAAATTGAAGAAATTATATCTCTTTGACCAAGCCCAATCTCTTTGTTTTAGTATAGATAGTTAAAAAACAATTACAGAAGATTTTACAGAAACAGTAAAAAATTGTAATTTTGTATATTGTGTATTTACTAAAAAAATCATAGATAAACACCATACACAAAATTATTAGAATTTCTATAACAAACAAGAAAATGAAATAAGAAGAGAAAGTTAATTAAAATTAGCAGGTAACCTTCCAGGAGCAGCCGCTATAACCACAATTGTTGTAGTGGCTAGAACAAGTAAAAAGGTTAAGGCATGAACAACATAAAAGGATTAGGGCTTAGCCTTAGAAGAGATTTTCTTCAAGAGATAGATAGTGATGGATTTTTGCCAGATTGGTGGGAGATTGCTCCTGAAAATTGGTTCAATATTCCCTATCACCATAGAGAAAAATTTGAAGAAATTATCTCTCTTAAACCAATAGTTGCACACGGTTTATCTTTATCTATTGGCTCTCCTGAACCAATAGATAAAACTTTTTTACAACAAATGAAAAGATTTCTTGATAAATATAAGATTGAGAATTACTCAGATCATATAAGCTTTTCAACTCTTTTTGGAGCACAAACTTATGAGTTACTTCCACTTAGTATGACTAAAAAAATGATAACTCATATTAGTGGAAAAATTAAACAGGTGGAAGACTTTTTAGGAAGAGGTTTAATACTTGAGAATTCTACATATTATTATGTTCCAGATTCTGATATGCGAGAGGTGGATTTCATCAATGAACTGATGGAAAAATCAGGTGCAAGATTACTTTTGGATGTAAATAATATATATGTTAATTCAAAAAATCACAACTTTGATGCCCATCAATTTTTAGACGAATTAGAATTATCACACGCAGCTTATATACATGTAGCTGGACATTATGAAGATAGTAAACTGGATATGATTATAGACTCACATGGCATGAGCGTAAAAGAAGAAGTGTGGGATTTCTTATCAGATACTCTAAAAAAAGTAGATATTCCTGTGATGATAGAGAGAGACAATAATATACCAGGGTACAAAGAGATGCAAAAAGAGTATAAAATACTCAAAAGTGTAGTCAAAGGTGCAAAATATGCGAGAAATTAATGCACAAAAAGAACTTGTTGATATCACTTTTAAAGTAAAAAAAACTCCTAAAAATCCCAAAGGACTAAAGGTTTATAAAGAGCTAGTTTTTCATAGATTTTTTGAAGTCTTAAGTAATGCCTTTCCTATATTTTACTCAATCATTGATGAGAAAAGATTTGAAAAAATTGTATATGAATTTATGAAAACTGGAGCAAAAACGCCAGTCATGTGGAAATTGCCAAATGAATTTAGAATTTTTGTAAAAAACAACAAAATTTGCAGAGATATAATATATGTAGATAAGCTTTTGTGGTTTGAATGGATTGAGGTTGAATTGATTATGCAAGATTATAAACCTCAAAAAAAAGTTAAATTTTCTTGGGCAAAAGAGTATAAATTAAATGCAAGCGTAGTGCTAAAAAAATTAAACTACAAAATATTTGAAAAAGGAAGTTATGAGCAAAAAGGGGAGTATTACCTTTGTGCTTATTATGGTTTTGAGAATTTTGAAGTATATTTTAGAGAGATATCACTTCCACTATACCTTTTCTTAAAAGAATTAAATAAAAATGGCTTAAAAAGAGCTACAAAATTAGTAGCAAAATTAAGTGACCAAAAACAAAAAGAAGTAAAACTCTTTTTTAAGGAAACTCTAAAAGAGCTAAGCTCTTTACAAATTTTAAAAGGAATATAATATGTCAATAAAAAACTGTTATCTAGGAGTTGAGAAAATAACAGACAATTTCCAAAGCCTTGCACTGTTTGTTGCAAGACTTGCACTAGCTTATGGCTTTTATGAACTAGCTATGAAAAATGAGGTGCGATAGACAGCGTTGCTGCATGGTTTGGATCCATGGGAATTCCATTTCCTACTATCAACGCATACCTAGCGGCAACTACAGAAACTCTAGGAGTTGTATTGCTAGTCTTTGGTCTCATGACTAGATTGATTTCTATATCCACTGACAGTTATTATGATTGTAGCTATTGTAACTGTGCATCTGCCACATGGTTTTAGTGCAGCCCAAAATGGATTTGAAATACTATTTTATTATATGCTATTTTTATTTATATTTACCTCTTTTGGAGCTGGTAAAATTAGTTTAGATAATTTTTTATTCAAAAAATAGATAATAAAAGACTATGAAAATATATCTTTTATTTTCATAGTTTTAAATCTTCGTCCATCCATGCATTTTTTTAGCAGATACTATTGAGAATGTCTCATCGATATCTATCACACTTAGTGCTACGAAATTTGTCTCTTCTAATATTTGCGAAATTTCATCTGTATTTTCTCTATTCGCTAGCATAAATAAATTTGCAGCATTTTTGATAACTCTATAAATCTTTTTGGCAATTTCACTTATTTTTTGTTTATCTTCTATGTTTGCGCATAAAAATAAAAAATCATACTGAATTGATTTTCTATTGTATCTTGCTTGCTCAAACGAAAATTGCTCTACATGTAAGCAATCACTACTTTCTAAATTTGTATTAATCAATGATTTTACATACAAATTTGCACTAATACTCTCACAAAACTTTGCCAATTTTTCCACGCAATCTTGATGACCATCATCTATTATTGCCATATTTAATCCAGGGTGGGCAGGAATAAGATCAAATAAAAGCTCAAATTGTTTCATATTAACTACCTATCTCATGTAATTCTCTAAACATAAATGCCTCTACTATATCATCTATATTTTTTTGCAACGCAGCAAGAAGGATATCAATGCCTTCATCTATAAATTCATCTACAGGTTCATCCTTGCTTTTTACTACAATGTAATCAATATAATCAGTTATTTCCTCTCTTGAGTCATAAAAGACACTTTTAATTACATTTCCATTATCCATCTCGATAATAACCCAGGCAATATTATCATTTAAATTAGAAATTACTGCGTCTTCATAATCTTTTGAATCTATAGGAATGAGTAAATTCATCATACAAACCTTACAAATTCGCTAGGCTCTTTGCTTTGGAAATCATATCCTAAGAGAGAAATTTTATGCGCATGCAACATCAGCCGCTTGCCCTCTTTTCCACCATAAAGTGTATCTCCAACTATAGGAAAACCTAAACTTTTCAGATGTACTCTTATTTGATGAGTTCTGCCTGTTTCTATTTCTACTTTTATTTTTGATCTTTTACCCTCAACCATAAGCGGCTCTATGTGAGTAATCGCATCTTTGCCATTTTTATGAATTTTACTATATAAAAGATTTCCTTTTTTTATAGTCATAATAGGCTCTTCAATCGTAATTGGTTCAATTACCTTTCCAGAGACTACTGCCAAATATTCCTTTTTTACTTTTCTATCCTTAAATTCCTGTATAGCTTTTTCGTGAAACTCTTCATCTTTTACAAGAAGCACAACTCCACTCGTTCCCTTATCTAATCTGTGCAAGAGTTTTGCATCAAATTTCTTTTCAACCTCATCAGAAGTTAAAAAAGCTGGTTTATCTACTGCGATTATAAATTTATCTTCAAATATCACTTTTATCTTTGCGAGCTTTTCGACTCTAAGTTTCAAGTCCGCATCAATCTCGCCTCTTGCTACAGTTACCTTTTTACCCTTACAATATACCAACCCTCTATCTATCAAATCTTTTGCAGCTCTATTTGAAATACTTTCTTGAAGTGCCAATAGTTTATATGCTTTTACTTTTTCCATTTTTATTTCCTAGTTATATGTTCTAAGAGAGTTTTCATTTCTCCTGTTTGCAAAATTTTTGAATTTTTTATTTCATTAAAATCAATATTTTTAAGCTCATCTATAGAGCAAATTTTTATATTTTCCACCAAAGAAAAAAGAGCTTTTTGGTTAAATACATAAGGACCGCTTATTATCTTTTTATTAAAATACGCAGGTTCCAATGGATTGTGTCCGCCTATACCCTCTTTAAAAGATCCACACAAGATAACAATATCGCTAATTTTATACAGATTAACTAATTCACCCATAATATTGCAAAGAATTATATCTTGATTTAAGCTGTCATCTTCACTTATTTTACCAAAATAGAGCGAATTTACCTTTGAATACTTTCGTAAAAGTTTTTCCACACTTCCAAATCTCTCAGGATGCCTGGGAACTACTATTAAAATATCGTCTTTTATTAATTTCAGATTTTTCAAAATCATCTCTTCCTCACCTTCGTGGGAGCTAGCTACAATGATGACTTTTTTATCTGGTTTTACATAATCCTTGGTAATATCAGGCTTCGAAAATGTTTTGATATTGCCCTCTACATGTACGCTTTTCGCACCAAGTTCAATCAGGCGCTTTTTATCTTCCTCACTTTGTGCAAAAACTTCATCTATGTTTGAAAAAATCCACTTATAAAACCAAGAAAATTTTTTATAACCTGAGTAAGAATTATCACTCACTCTTGCATTGATAAGGATATTTTTTGCTCCCTTAAGTTTAGATGCCCAAAAAAGCATCGGCCAAAGTTCTGCTTCAGTTACAACTAGTGTTCTATGCTTCTTTACCCAAAAAGGTAAAAAAATCTCAAAAGGAAGATATCTGAGCGTGCAATTCTTGATTTGCTTTGCTCTTTTGTACCCAGTTTGAGTTGTAACACTTATATCTACTTGATAATCATGAAGATTATCTATTATAGGCTCTATCGACCTCACTTCTCCTAAAGAACAGGCATGAAACCAAATATCATGATTTTTAAAACTAGGGTTATCTTTTAAAAAAAATCTTGCTGGAATCGAGTGAGAGTATTTTTTCTTAAAACTGAGGTATATTAAAATTGGTATCGCTGTTATATAAATAATCGATACCAATCCGTAGTATATTAATGCCAAGTTTACTCTTTATTTTCCTGTATCTCTTTATATAATATTCTTCCGCAGTGTGGACATGTAACTATATCTTCGCCCTTTATAATAGTAGAATATACCTTATCATTTAAGCGCATAAAACAACCGTAACATGCTTGTTTTCTTACAGGAACTACTGCTGTATTTCCAGCCCATTTTCTCACTTTTTCATAAAATGTAAGAATCTTCTGATCCATTTTGGGCACTAATTTTTGTTTATCCTCATATACTTCTTCTCTTTCTTTTTCAATCGCAGCTAATTCATCTGCAATTGAATCTCTTATCACTACTACTTCTTTTGAAGCCTCTTCTAATTTTAGTTTTTCTTCTTCAATTATACTATTTCTTGATTCTACATAATTATCAAGTCTTTCTATCTCTTCATTTGCAAAATCACATTGTTCTTTCGCTATCTCTTCTTCTAACTGTAACGCTTTTACTTCTTTTACGGTTTTAACTATGGAAGACTTTTTAGATATTTCTTTTAATTTATCTGAGAGTTCAGCTAAATGTAACTCATTTCTTTTCTTTTTTAGTATAGATTCATTTATATCCACTTTTAAAGCATCTATACCTGTTTGTATTTTATTTTCTTTTTCTAAAGAAATTTTTAAAGATTTTTCGATATTTTTAACCCTAGGTCCGAAACCATCTATGCTTTTGTCAATATTTGACAACTTAACTAACTGCTCTAAATATTTATTCATACTATTTTTGTCCTTATTTGTATTCAAACGGATTTTTTGAGTTTGACATTATAACCTTTAATGGCAAATTTTTCAAATATGGAGCTAAGCACTCTCCAAAAAATCTCTCGCTTTCAAAATGTCCTATGTCAATTAAGGACAAACCATTTTCTTTTGCTTCAAGTGCTTGATGATACTTAAAATCCCCACTAATAAAGCAATCAGCTTCTATTTCACTTATCAAATCTCCACCTGAACCTGTAGTTATTGCACAATCTTTTATATATTCATGTGCTCTGGTAACTCTCAAATGTTTTATTCCTAATTTTTTCTTTACATTCGAGCAAAGTTCATCAAAAGAGCAATTTACATCCACATAACATACAAATTCATTTATTGATGTTATTTCATAACCTATAATTTTTGTTAAAACATATTTATTTAAATGCGTTTGATCAAAATTTGTATGCATTGAAATCAAAGATATGTCTTTTTTTATCATTTTTCGTATTATATTTGTGGGGTACAGTGAAAAATCAATCTTTTTTAATCCTTTAAATATAAGAGGATGATGGGTTATTATAAGTGAATTTTCGTCCACCTCATCAATCAAATCGCTATCTATATCTAGGCTGAGATAAATATTTGTTACTTCTTGATTTAACTCTCCCACCAATAATCCACTGTTGTCCCATTTACTTTGCAGTGAAAAAGGACTTAACACATCTAAAAAATCATATATCTCTCTAACTTGCATTTAAGCCCTCGCTATATTCAAGAGCACAGCCTTTGGCTAACTCTCTTATTTTTAAAATGTAATTTTGCCTTTGAGTTACTGAGATTGCTTTTCTAGCGTCTAACACATTAAAAGCATGAGAGGCTAATAAACAATAATCATAAGCAGGAAGAGCTAGTCTCTTCTCCAAACATCTTTTACATTCAGCTCTTGCATTATCAAATTGCTCGAGCAGCATTTTCACATCAGCAACTTCAAAATTATACTTGGAAAATTCATACTCACTTTGCTTATGAACATCTCCATAAGTAGTAATTCCCTGAGCATTTTCATTCCAAACTAAATCAAAAACAGAATCTTTTTCCTGCAGATACATGGCAAGTCTCTCAACCCCATAAGTAATCTCAACTGAAACAGGACTGCAGGAAATACCTCCAACTTGTTGAAAATATGTAAATTGGGTTACTTCCATACCATCCAACCAAATCTCCCATCCCAATCCCCAGGCTCCAAGCGTTGGTGATTCCCAGTTGTCTTCCACAAATCTTATATCGTGCTTACTTAAATCTAAGCCAAGCGCTTCCAGACTTTTTAGATACAACTCTTGTATATCATCTGGGCTTGGTTTTATCAAAACTTGAAATTGATAATAAGCTCCCAAACGATTTGGATTTTCACCATACCTGCCATCAGTCGGTCTTCTGCTAGGAGCCACATAAGCTGCAGCCCAAGGCTTGCTTCCTAGGCTTCTTAAGAAGGTAGCATTATGAAAAGTTCCGGCACCTGAAGGAATATCGTAAGGTTGCACTATAGTACAACCCTCATCTTGCCAATATGTTTGTAATTTCAATAATATTTCACTAAAAGTCAACAATTTATTTATCCTTTACTTACTATATTTAATACGCTTTTTGAGCAAAGCCCAAAAAACTACGCTAACGCTGAGTTCTCCTCAGCGGAGTGCTCACGCGACTAGTCGCTTTTCTTATAATTTTCTACTGTTCTGTTCCACATCAATTTATACTTTCTTCTAGTAAATTCTAATTCCAATTGAGTCTGTTTTAGTTGCGTAGTTAAAGTATCCATCATTTTTCTATCTTCATCATATAACTCTTGCATTGAAAAAAGAGCCTCTTTTAAAAACCTATTCTCACTTTTTAAAGCATCAAGTGTCTCATCTTTTGCATCCAATACCTTCTCGTGTAAATTCAAAATGGTACCAATAGTTTTTTCTACAAAATTAATACCAGCCAAGGAAAGAGTATCTGAATTATTTTGGGAAACTTTTGTATTTTTTGAGGGTATCAAAGAATATGTTGCTCTATTTGCTTCAACATATTTTTTCCCATTTTCTTCTTTAACACTCAAGTTTCCTTTTTTTATCATATCTTCAATAGTAGCAATATCCAAGTGAATTAGCTTGCTGAATTCTCCTATCTCTAGCCAAGTTTGCATATTTGACCTTTTAGATTATAACTTCTATAGGAACAGAGTCAGTTTCAACTTTTTTTGCTTTTAAAACCCTGTCTTCCAATAGTTTAGCCTTGAGTTCTTTGTCTTCTAAAGCTAAAATCTGCATAGCAAGATAAGCGCTATTTATAGCCCCTGCCTCTCCTATTGCAACTGTTGCTACTGGCATGCCTCCTGGCATTTGGACGGTAGAAAGAAGAGCATCCATGCCACTAAGCGCTGAAGCTGACATCGGTACACCTATCACCGGTTTTGTTGTGAGTGATGCAACAACTCCAGCTAAATGAGCTGCC
>CAZYTB010000049.1:0-15988 GCA_964650375.1 uncultured Campylobacterales bacterium
TTAATATCTTTAATTTTTGTATATCTTTAACTTTAGGGAATTCTATCTCTAAAAATGCCAATCCTTCCAACCTTCCTTTAAAAATATCTAATTCATATTTATGGTTATATATATCAAAAAAATATCTTGTTTTTTTTATTTTTTTGCCTATTTTATTTTTAGACAATTTTAAAAATTTCTTTTTTGAGATAAACTTTTCTCTCTCCTGTCTAACTTTTCCACTGCCTTTTTTAGTGGTAATTACATATTTTTTGCCTATTTTTCTTATTCTTTCAGTGTTGTCTTCAAAAATTTTTATATAAATTTGAATTATTTTTTTAGAAGTGTAATGCTCTAAAGCACATAAAAAAATAATAGTATCTTTATATGATAAAAGGTACTTATTTTCTATTTCAAAATTTTTCATAATATGATTATATCATAAAGCAAATAATAAGATATAAAATACAAAAAGATAATTAAAAGCTCAATTTTGATAGAATATAAACCTTAAATTTATGCAATTAAGGTGTTTTATATGACTAAGCCACTACTGATAGAAGTTGGTGTTGAAGAACTACCAGCGATACCATTTTTAAAAGAATTTCCAAATATTGAAGGGAAATATTCAAAAATATTAGAGCAAAATTCACTTTTATGTGAGTTTGAATTTTATTATACCCCAAGAAGATTAGTTTTGTGGCATGCTCAGTTTCCTCTCTCACAAGCAGATAAAGAAGAAGAGCTTTTTGGCGCACCTATAGATATTGCTTACAAAGATGGCAAGGCAACTCTGGCAGCACTGGGATTTGCTAAGAAATGCGAGGTAGCAATAGATGAATTGCAACGAGCAACAAAGGGTGGTAAAGAAGTTTTATATTATAAAAAAATAACACATGGAGAAGATTCTAAAAAAATTATAGGTCAAATTGTAGATGAATTTTTGAAGAGTTTAAATTTTGGAAAATCTATGAGATGGGGTTATAACGAAGAGAGTTTTATAAGACCAATTCGTTGGATTGGATGTTTGTTGGGTGAAGAAAAAGTGGAATTTAGCTCTTTCAATGTCAAGTCATCAAATATTTCATTTCCACACAGACATGTATCTTATGAACCATTTAGTTATGATTTTGCAGGCGAGTATTTTGCAAAGTTAAAAGAAAATGGCGTTACGCTTTTTTCGCAGGATAGAAGAGAAAAAATTCTAAATGATTTTAAAGATATAGAAGAACAAAATGATGTAAAAATAGAAATAGATGAAGATTTGTTAGACGAAGTAGTAGCGATAACAGAACATCCAAAAGCTTTGATGGGAAGTTTTGATGAAGAGTTTTTAAGATTACCTCCTGAAGTGATTATGACATCTATGAAAGAGCATCAAAGATATTTTCCTGTTTTTAAAAATGGGGTTTTAGCAAATAATTTTATAGTTGTTTCAAATGCAATTTGTGATGATTATAGACTGATAACAAGTGGTAATGAAAAAGTTTTAAGAGCAAGATTGAGTGATGCTTTGTTTTTCTACGACAATGACTTAAAAAATGGTTTGGATTTTTCAGACTTAAAAGATGTAGTTTTTTTAGATGGTTTAGGTTCAGTTTTTGACAAAGAGATGAGAGAGAAAAATATCGCTGAATATTTATATAAAAAATATGAAAATAAGTTGATCAAAGAAAATCCAAACAAAGACAAACTCGAGGATTTATTAAACCGTTCAATTTTATTTTCAAAAGCAGATTTACTTAGCGAAATGGTATATGAATTTACAGAACTCCAGGGTTTGATGGGCTATTACTATGCAAAAGCCGCAAAAGAGGATGAATTAGTCTCTCTATCTATAAAAGAGCAGTATCTTCCAAATAACGAAGACAGTGAATTGCCAAGCACTGTGTTCAGCTCTATTGTTGCACTTTCAAACAAACTGGATTCACTTTTGGCATTATTTAGTGTAGGCAGGATTCCAACTGGCACAAAAGATCCGTATGCACTCAGGCGAGCGGTAAATGGAATTATTAAAATTGTATTGAAATATGATTTGGAATTTAATATTAAAGATGATTTGAAAAAAATGTCAAAACATTATAAAAGTTTTGATATTACATCACTAGAGCAATTTTTCATAGAGAGATTTTATCAATTTTTTGATGTAAATCCTTCTGTCGTAAAAGCTGTTATAGATAGCGGTGAGCGAGATATTGTAAAGCTTTCCAAAAAGATAGAAGCGCTAAACCAGATTGTAAATTCTGATGGTTTCAAGGAGAGTTTTTCTACTTTTAAAAGAGTAGCAAATATCATCAAAAATTTAACTCTGAGTGATTTAAATATTGAAGAAGAATATCTTGAGGCAAAAGAAGAAATAGACTTATATGAAGCCTTTTTAACTGTGCAAAATAAAGAATTTGATTCTTATGAAGAAAAACTTGATGCACTGTTCTCACTCAAGCCTCAAATAGATGACTTTTTTGATAATGTTATGGTAAATGTTAACAACGAAATTATAAAAACAAACAGACAAAATCTTATAGCCTCAATCTATCAAGAGTTCAAATCTATAGCTGATATCAAAGAGATAAGTGTTTGATTTTGCAATCATCGGAGCTGGCATTAGTGGGGCTAGCATCGCTTATTTTTTAAATAAATTAGGCAAAAAAGTTGTCGTAATCGACAAAGGAAGTGTGGCATCTGGTGGAAGCGGTGCTTCAGGTGCTTTTTTATCCCCCAAAATTTGCTCAAACTCCAGATATAGTGCTTTTATAAATGAATCCTTTTTGTATTCTATCAACTTTTATAGAGAAAATTTTCCTGAGTTTTTAAAACAAAATGAAATAACACATTTGAAACGAGATTCTTGCGAATTTGGAGGTTATTTTTTTGAAGATGGTGCGCTAATCGATAGCGTAGGAGTTATAAAAAGTATGCTTAAAGACATACATGTAGAGGAAAATGTACATGTAAAGAGCCTAAGCTTTAAAGATGGAGTTTACCAAATAGGTCATATCAAAGCAAAAGGAGTCATACTTTGTGCTGGGAGCAGTGATGAGTTTGAAGAGGTAAATTATTGCAAATTGAAAAAGATTTATGGGCATAGATATGAAGATGAGATAAATTCTATGTTAGAACTTGCTAAATCTTATGTTGATTTGAAAGATTATGAAATAGAAAAAATTCATTTTGGAGTTAGATCATCAACCACTGATTTTTTTCCAGTACTAGGAACTGTGATAAATGTAAAAGAGACTTTGCGAAAATATCCTTACATAAAAAAAGGTTCACTTGTTCCTAAAAAAAATATATCTTTTATCTAAATTTATATATTCACGCGGGACTTGGTGCGAGAGGTTTTGTCTTGGCTCCAAATACGGCGAAGATTTTATCGGAGTATATTTGTTATAATAAAGAAATAGATAACACACTAGACACTCAAAGACTTTTTTTAAAGAGTGTAAGGAAGTGAATTTGTTTCAGTTTGTTTAGATAAATAATGTATAATTACAAAAAATAAAAAGGAATTTTATGAGATATATGATGATAGCTCTATTTGCAAGTCTAAGTTTAAATGCAAGCATCTATTATGCAAAGGTTGAGCCTGTTCAAAAATATATTATTAAAGCAGCTGTTAGTGGAAAGGTTCTTCATTCTAATGAAAAAGTTGAAGGAAGGATTTCAAATGGAGGGGTTATAGTAAAATTAGATGATATTTTAAATAAGGAAGATTTAAAAAGCTCTTATAAAAAATTAAAATTTTTAGAAGAAATGATAGGTATCACAAAAGATAATATAAAAAATGCAAAAATTATCGCTGATATTAAAAAGAATAATTACAATAAAATAAAAAATCTAAAAACCAAACCAAGAGTAGAAAAAGATAATGAGCTGATTAACACTGTAAATGCACAAAGTCAAGTGCTTAATTTGATGAGCAATTTAGAAAACTTAAAAAGTCAAATCAATGACCAAAAATACAAAATTGCAACTCTAAAAGACCAAATAAACAAGAAAAGAATAACTATTCCAAAGGGTTATCTAATCTATAAATTATATGTTAAAAATGGTGATTTTGTCAACATTGGTACGCCAATAGTAGATGCTTATGATGAGTCGAAGGCAAAATTAACTATTTATGTATCAAAAGAGGATTATGATTTGGCAAAAAATGGTGTGATATATATAGATGGCAAGCCAACGCCATATAAGGTTGATAAGCTTTGGAACAATACAGACACTCAAAATATATCTTCATATAAAGCTGAGATTGTTATATCTGCTCCAAAACTTTTTTCTAAACTTGTAAAAATAGAATTTAAAGCAAAATAATGAAATTTACAACTTGTCCACTTGATTGTTTTGACGCTTGCAGTATAGTTGTAGATAAGGATGGCAATCTATCAGGTAACAAAAATCATCCTATAACACAAGGGTATCTTTGTCATCATCTAAATCATTATCATAAATTTCCAAGGATAGAAAAGCCGAGTTTTAATGGAAAAGAAATTGAGCTAGAAGAGGCTTTGGAAATCTTGAACGAAAGATTAAAATCTACAACTCCAGAAAAAGTTTTATATTTTAAAGGAAGTGGAAATTTAGGTTCTATGCAAAGCATTGTAAGGATGTTTTTTGCAAAATATGGAGCAACGCTAACCAAAGGCGGGCTTTGCGAAGATGCAGGAAGTTATGGCATAAAAGAGGGTAGAGGTGCTAGTTTGGTTTTGTCACCAAATATAGTAAAGGAAAGTGAAGTTGTTGTACTATGGGGAAGAAATTGTAGTGTCACAAATTCTCACTCACTTCCATCTTTAAAAGGCAAAAAACTAATAGTGATCGATCCAAGAGCCACAGATTTTGCAAAAAAAGCTGATATACATGTACAGATAAAACCAAGAAGTGACCTTTATCTCGCTCTTTTACTCTCAAGAGTAGCTTATATGGAGCAAATGGAAGATGTCGATTTTATAGAAAAGCGATGTGAAAATTTTGATTATTTTTTAGACACAGTAACTGGCACTCCTATGAGAAATCTTATGGATAGATGCGGAACCAGCCTTTGCGATGTAGGAGATATATTGTCTATGATAAAAGGTAAGAAAATTTGTATTTTAGTGGGAATAGGAGTTCAAAAATATGAGTTTGGTCATAGTGTTCTGCGCTCAATCGATTCTTTTGCTGCTATGCTTGGGCTTTTTGGAAAAAAAGGCTGTGGCGTTGGATATATAGATGATAGTAGTTTTGGATTTAGAAAACCTTTTAGGGTGAAAGGTAAAAAAACTGAAGTGAAGTCGATTACTGATTTTGGTAAATATGAGTTAAGCTTCATACAAGGCGGAAATCCAATGACTCAGCTTCCTTGCACACCAAAAGTAAAAGAAGGGTTGGAAAAATCAAATTTTGTTGTTTATTTTGGTTTGCATGAAAATGAAACTTCAAAAATGGCAAATCTTATAATCCCGGCAAAAACTTTTTTAGAAAAAGAAGATTTAAAACTCTCTTATGGGCACGAATACATAGGATTTATGCCAAAAATTATAGATAGTGATATCGGAATCAGTGAGTATGAACTAAGCTTATATTTGATGGACAAATTTGGATTTGAAAAATTAAAGACAGAGAAAGAATACATCGATGAGATAGTTGATTCAAATTCATGCGAATTAGATGGCTTTTTAGCTTCAAAGACTTATGAAAAATTACCTTATGAAGAAAAGTTTTATACAGATAGTGGAAAATTTGAATTTTTCGATGAATTTTATGACGATTTTAATGAGGAAGAAGGTGAGTTTTATCTACTTGCCATCAAACAAAATAAATCTTTAAATTCTCAATTTATCACAGATGACTATCTAAGAGTTCCTTTCTCACTTGGCTTGAAAGATGGTGACAAGGTGAAGCTTAGCAACAATACATATAATTATACATATAATATAAAAGTAGATATTAGCTTAAGAAATGATTGTTTAGCTTTATATTCTGGCGGAAAATATTGCAACATGTTGACACCAAACAAATCAAGCGAAGAGGGCTTTGGTGCAATATATCAAGAGGTAAAGGTTAACTTAGAAAAACTATGATGGATGAACAAACTTTATTAGAAGACACATTACTTTTGGTTGAACAGAATTTTTACTTTCTAAACATGGGAGAGTTTTTAGGAAAATTGGCTAAAACAGAAGAATTGACAAGTAGAAGTTTGTTTGTTGTAAAAAAATGCAACAATGATAAAGCATATTATTTTAACGCAGATATCATCTATGAACTGTTAGAAAATGCAAAAGAGTACAGAAATGATGAAATGTCCTTGTTCGAATACTTTGTCGAATTTAACTCGTTTAGAGGTATTTGTATGGCTATGGTTGAATCTCTTAGACTTGAGAGCGACTTTCAAAATTACATAAAAGATAAAATGCAAGATCAATATGAAAATTTTTTCGACATACTCTCTTTTGTGAGAAATGTCCTCTCACACAATACTCACGCAGAGATAAGGCTAAATAACAAAGATTTTGATGGAACTTTGAAAAGAATAAGGCGCATGAGAAGAGATGAAAAAGTAAAATTAGATTTTAAATACAGTAAACTTTTACCTGAAATTACCCCGCCAAACAGTCAATATGGAGTAGATATAAATATAGATTTTTTATCCCTGAGTAAAGGCATGGAATTTTTGGATATAGTTACTCTTTGGGATCTGTTTATGCTAAGTGAGCTTTGTTTTAATCTTGTGATTTCTTATAAGATTCTTGAGGAGTCTAAAAATGAACAATAAAACTAAAAAAATAACATAACCAGCCACATCAAAAAGTAAATCATGTAAAGAAAATTCTCTTGTAGTAAAAAGTCCTTGAAATACTTCTATATATAACCCAAACGCTATGATAAAAAATAATATATTTTTGAGTTTCCATCGTTCAAACCTATAAGTGTAAAATGATATGGTAAAAAAGGCCAAGATATGATTAAAATTAGGATTATCCTTCTCTATTATTTGAGGAAGCACCTGATGCGGTAAAAATGCTAATATCGATATGGATATCAGCATAAAAACTAAAAATATATCAGTTCCTTTTAAAGTCATCACTTATCCTCACGATATCGTCTTCTCTTGTGTATTCACCAACTTGGGCTTCTATGAGTACTACCGGTATCTTGCCTTCATTTGATAAACGATGCAACTCTCCCATCTTTATATATGTCGATTCATTTGGTCGTACTAGTTTAGTTATCTTTCCTACCGTTACCGTTGCTGTTCCAGACACAACAATCCAATGTTCGTTTCTATGGTAATGTTTTTGCAAACTTAACCGTTTACCCGGTTTGACTTCGATTCGTTTGATTTTGTATCCAGGAGTATCTTCTAATACAGTATATGTACCCCATGGTCGGTATCCTGTGAGATGTATGTAATGCAAATTAGAAGTTTTTTTAATTTGTTCAACCACTTGTTTAACTTTCTGTGAGCTTCCTTTTTTTGAAACAAGAAGTGCATCGCCAGTATCTACGATAATGCAATCATCCATATCTATTGTTGCTATGGTTCTGTCAACTCCGTAGATGAGATTATTGGTGGAGTCTATGCTTACATGTAGAGGGTTTATAGTATTATTATTTTCGTCTTTTGGCAGTTCATCATATAGAGAATCAAAACTTCCTACATCACTCCATCCGATAAATGATGGCACAACTTTAACGATAGTTGATTTTTCCATAACAGCATAATCAATACTATCTGCAGGAATAGCAGCCATATCATCGTATTTTATGCGAATCGCCTCATCATCATTGGCATTTTCCAATGCCACATGTGACGCATCATAGATATCTGGAGAATATTTTTTAAGCTCGTCCAAAAATACCCCAGCTTTAAAGCAAAACATTCCTGAGTTCCAGTAGTAGTTGCTAGCATCTACATATTGCTGTGCTGTTACACTGTCTGGTTTTTCATGAAAAGCTTTAACATCTAAACCATCAGCTTCGATATATCCAAACCCTGTTTCTGCAAATGTTGGAGCAATGCCAAAGGTTACTATTTGATCATCAAGTGCCAATTCTTTGGCTTTTTCTAATACTTTTTTATACTCAACTTCATCCTTAATAAGATGATCTGATGGAGTTACTAATACTACTTCATCATAGTCCAATGCCATGCAAGCCAATGCAATTGCCGGAGCAGTATTTCTTCCAATAGGCTCTAGTAGGTACTTATTGTTATTTTCGTTAAGTTCTTCTAACTGGTCTAAAGCTAAAAAGTACTGTTCTACATTTGATATGATAAATTGAGAAGTACATGCTTTTGCATTTCTCTCAACAGTTAATTGAAACAAAGATTTATCATTAAAAAGTTTAACAAACTGTTTTGGCATAAGCGTTCTGCTAATCGGCCAGAGTCTAGTCCCACTTCCGCCGCATAAGATTACATTGGTCATCATAGCCCTCCATCTTTGGTTTTTAGATACCACTCATAAACAGTAGATATGCCATCTTCGAGCTCAATCTTGTGTTTCCATCCCAAACTATGCAGTTTAGAAGGGTCAGTCAATTTGATCATGGTTCCATCAGGTTTGCTGACATTAAAATACAACTCACCTTTATATCCAACAATCTTTTTGATAGTAAGTGCCAGTTCTTTTATGGAGATATCGACACCTGTTCCGATATTTATATGAGTATTTCGTATCTCTTTGTCATTTATATCATAAGTATCTTTAAAATCCCTATTTTCAAGGATAAATACACAAGCATCCGCCATATCATCACTATATAAAAATTCTCGTCGTGGTTTTCCGCTTCCCCATATTTCTACTTTAGGAGTGTTATTGATTTTCGCTTCATGCATCTTTCGCAAAAGTGCCGGTAAGACATGTGAAGTTTCCAAATCAAAGTTATCATTTGGACCATAAAGATTTGTAGGCATCACAGATATAAAGTTTGTACCATACTGTAGATTATATGATTCACACATCTTTATCCCAGCTATCTTTGCTATAGCATAAGGTTCATTTGTGTATTCCAACGGAGAAGTTAGCAAACAGTCTTCCCGCATAGGCTGAGGAGCATTTTTTGGATAGATACAAGTGCTTCCTAAAAATAATAATTTTTTCACATCGTTTTTATATGCCTGTCGTATTACATTATTTTGAATCACTAAGTTTTCATAGATAAAATCTGCTCTATAAGTGTTGTTAGCGACAATACCACCAACTTTCGCAGCAGCTAATATCACATACTCCGGCTTTTCTTCTTTGAAAAAATCTGCTACTGCTTGCTGATTTAGCAAATCCAGTTCTTTGTGAGTGCGGTAAACTAGATTTGTGTAGCCTTTTGTTTGTAAGTTTTTCACTATGGCAGACCCAACAAGCCCGCGATGACCGGCTATGTATATTTTGCTATTTTTTTTCATTAACTTATCCTTTCATATCAGTTCTCTACAAGATGATATGATTTCATTTATCGCATTTTCTTTTACAAAATACTTTTTTAGCAAATCTTTCATGTAGATGTTTTTTATATTTTGCATATTTTTTATAATACCTTCAAAATTGTCTATACTGTGTGTTAAGTAAAGTTGTTCAAAATCCGCTATTGTAGCATTACTTCCTAATTTTCCATTAAAACTCATTCTATTTTCAAATGTAAACTTTTTACTATTATTGTACATCAAATCATAAGCGGGAGAAAATTTCCATTTACCATTTTTGTCCATAAGAAATGAGAAGTTTTTTGCATGGTCATCTTGGTTTCTTCCCAAATATATACATCACATTTATTTATCATTTTCTAACTCTTTTTCTCTTGATTTTTTTTTCGTTTTTTATTAAAAAATCTACATTTGCATTTTCTAGAAGCATTTTTTCAAAATCCATAAAATTCTCTATCATCTTTTTTTGACCTATTGCTCTTAGAGCTTTTATGAGATCCAAAAATTGTATTTTTCCTTCTTGCTCAAATCTTCGAATCTTACTAATAGATACTTTTGCTTTAGCTGACAATTCCTTTTGTGAAAAGTTTTCATGAATTCTCTGCACTTTGAATCTTGTTGCCAAAGTCTGTGCTAACTCTTCATCTGTTTGTAAACTATTTAGTATAGATTTTCTCATAATACATCCTTACTATTCATATATGGATAATTATATCATAAAGTATAATATAAAAACCTATATATGCATAATAATCCTATTCAAAGTAACTCATTATTTTATATCCGCCATCTTTCAGGTAAACATCTTTAGTCATAAGCTTCAAGTCTGACTCCATCATATCATTTACAAGTTCTTCTAATTTGTATTCTCGTCTCCATCCAAGTTTTTTCTCCGCTTTACTTGGGTCGCCAAGAAGCAGGTCAACTTCAGTTGGTCTAAAGTATGCCGGATCTACTGCTACTACTTCTTTGCCTATCTTTACTTGATATTTAGGATTTGAGCAAGATTTTACATAAGCTTTTTCTTCTATACCTTCACCTTTAAACTCTAGTTCTATCCCTGCATAAGCAAATGCCATGCGAACAAAATCTCGAACAGCCGTTGTCTTACCTGTAGCGATTACCCAATCTTCCGGCTCATCTGCTTGAAGTATCAACCACATCATTTTGATATAATCTTTCGCATGTCCCCAGTCTCTCTTGGCATCAAGATTTCCTAAGTACAATTTATCTTGCAAACCTAAAATAATCTTAGATGCCGCTCTTGTAATCTTTCTAGTTACAAAAGTCTCACCCCTTACCGGTGATTCGTGGTTAAAAAGTATCCCATTGCAAGCAAACATGCCATAAGCTTCTCTGTAATTTACAGTTATCCAATACGCATACATCTTTGCGACAGCATAAGGAGATCTTGGATAAAAAGGTGTTGTTTCTTTTTGTGGTGTTTCTTGCACTTTACCAAAAAGTTCTGAAGTAGAAGCTTGGTAAATTCTAGTTTTTTCAGTTAGTCCCAAAAGCTTAATCGCTTCCAAAATTCTAAGTGTTCCAGTGCCATCTGCATTGGCAACATATTCTGGTGTTTCAAAAGATACTGCTACATGACTCATAGCCGCTAGATTGTAAATCTCATCAGGTCTAGTTTCTTGTATAATTCGTGTTAAATTCATAGAATCAGTCATATCACCATAATGTAAAACGAAGTTTCTATTCTCTACATGTGGATCTTGATAAAGATGATCAATCCTATCCGTGTTAAACATAGAAGACCTTCTTTTTATGCCATGTACGATATAGCCTTTTTTAAGTAAAAATTCTGCTAGATAAGAACCATCTTGTCCTGTGATTCCTGTAATTAGGGCAACTTTTTGTTGTGACATGCGCTTCCTTTTGTTGTGGTTTGTGATTTGAATAGTAAAATTTTACCTAAAAAATGATAAAACCAAAATTTTAGTTATTTTGCGCCGACTTTATCCAAGACTACTTTGATTGTTTTTAGTAGAATTGTAAAATCAGTCCATAAAGACCAATTTAGTATATACCATCTATCCATATCTATTCTTTCTTTAAAAGTCAATTCGTTTCTTCCACTTACTTGCCAAAGCCCCGTAATTCCAGGTTTTAATCTCAGTATAATATCTTCGTTAGACTTTCCAATTTTTTCTCTCTCTGTTACCATATAAGGTCTCGGACCTACAAAATTCATCTCACTTTTTAGGACATTAAATATTTGTGCCAACTCATCCGCTGAGGTTTTTCGAAGAATTCTTCCTATTTTAGTGATTCTAGGATCATTTTCATATTTATGGTAGATTTTATAATTTTCAATTTCTTGAGGATTATTTTTTAGATAATCTTCCAATATTTCATCACCATTGATATACATGGTTCTAAATTTATATACCAAAAAAACTTTTCCATCCTTGCCTAGTCGTTCTTGCTTAAAAAAAGCAGACCCATCTGACCCAGATTTTACCAACCAAGCAATAATTCCAACAATAGGTAATAAAAAAGGCAAGATTAAGATGCTTAATATGTAATTATAAGTGAAATTGATAAATATTCGATATTTGCTATTAATTCTATTTTGTAGAATAAAGAGATTCGTTCTGATGTTGGTGAGTTCAAAGATATCTGATTCTTTAAATTGATAATTACTAATTAGTGGAATAAACATTACTTTGCTTTTATTGTTGATTTCTTCTTCTAGTTGTTTCATTATTTCTTCTGGTTTTTTATTTTTTGAATCAAGGAAGACTATGTCAGAAATTTTTCTTCTTGATTTTATATATCCTAAGTATGGATTATTGAAAATTTCAGATGTTAAGTCGTCGTTATTACTGAGAACTTTTACTCCTAGTTTCCATAATCCCATCTTAAATAAACTGCATTTTAATATATGTTTTATAAAAGGAATTATAATCATCATCAAAAGAAATGAAAAAAGGATTGCAGATCTTGAATATATTTGTATCTCATGAGACATTGCAAGATAAGCAAGTATGATGACTAAACTCAAAAATAAGCTTTTGATAATCAGTTTACTTTCATGCCAAAAATCATATCTATAAATATAAATCCCTTGGTATAAAAATATAATTGGGATAATAGAATATAATGGAATCAAGCTAAGAGATGAATCTAAAGATGAATTATTATGAAATATAAAATTAGACAAGAAGAAACCTGCGTATAAAGATACCAATATCCCCAGCAAATCAAAAATAAATAAGATAATTTGTGAGATAAATTCTTTTGAGTCTTTCGGATATCTTTTATTTTTCATTTTAACTGTCTTCATTTTAATTATTTCCTTTGACAATAAATTTTTTATATAAAAATTGTTTTACAAATAATATAATAAATTTATTGTTCGTATACATGTATCTCTTCCATAACCTCTTTGGGTCCTGTGCGAGCCTATATATCCATTCAAGCGAAGAGTCTTGCATCCATCGCGGTGCCCTGTCTTTTACATCTGCATAAACTTCAAAAGCACCGCCAAAGCCTATCATGCAACTATTGATCTTATTTTTGTGTTCAGCCATCCATCTTTCTTGTTTTGGGCAACCAAGAGCAACAAAAACAAAATCATAATTTTTTTTATTTATCTCATTTATTATATCTTCTCTTTCTATATCGGACATTTTTCTAAAAGGTGGAGAGTATGAGTCAATCTCTAAAAGTGGAAAAGAATTCTTTGCCTTGTCTATAATTTTCTCTAAAACATCATCAGTAGATCCATATAAAAAAATTGACTTATTGTTTTCTTCACATTTCTCCATCAATGATGGCATAAGATCCATGCCTGCAACTCTATCTTGATTTATCCCATATATGTACTTTACAGCTTTAGCAAGAGG
The DNA here is from genome assembly GCA_964650375.1 of uncultured Campylobacterales bacterium. GTDB lineage: Bacteria > Campylobacterota > Campylobacteria > Campylobacterales > Sulfurospirillaceae > JAADIZ01. The sequence continues at coordinate 13,246 of CAZYTB010000049.1, forward strand.
CATGCCATCAGGAGTGGCGATGTCAGCGTTGTTAACCACTTCTAAATAGTCTTTATCATCATTGGCTTCTATTGTCATATGTACATTTGATATGCAGACATAAGAGGATTTTTTGTTTTTTGACAATATTAAAATATTTGAAACAAATTCATCATATTTTCCAACAGAAATAAGAGATTTGATAATTTGTAATTTTTTCATTGAAAGTCATTTTTTCCTTTAAAAATTATTAAAAAATCATTTTATCTAAAAAATTATTAAAATAAACATGCTTAAGCATGTTTTTGCAGCCCACTTTGATTAATGTTTAATAAAGCTAAATTATTGTATTGTTTTTACATTGCCAAACTTGTTGCGAAACAAGGACGGAAAGCTATGGGTCTTTTTATAGATTAAAGATTGCCAGGTTGCGTATAGTCTTCAAAAATCAACCTCCAATTATTAGCTATATGCCTATTTAAAGGATTTACTATGAAAAAACAAAATATTATTAATTTGCTATTATTAACTTTGATTTCAATCTTCTTTACAGCTTGTGGTGGCGGTGTATCATCATCTGGTTCTGCTTCTTCAGTAAATGTTAACGCAAACGGATTTACTGGCATGTTTATAGACTCGCCTGTTAGCGGTCTTGATTATAAGTGTGATGGTGAAATTAAAAAAACAGATTCTTCAGGGCTTTTTAACTGTAAAAGTACTCCTGTAGATTTTTATCTTGGCAACCTAAAACTAGGTTCAATTGGAAAGATAACAGATGACTACTTAGTATTTCCACAAGATATTTTAGATCAGCCTCGTAGCGCAGCATTATATCCAGAAGTAACAAAGATGGTTATACTATTACAGTCTTTAGATAGTGATGGAGATGCTTCTAATGGAATCGATATCAAACAAAATACACTAGCATTACTAAATCAGCAAGTATCTCAAGGTACTGATATCCAAAATATCACTTTAGCGGATTTAACATCTCTAATCGAAACAATAATAAAAAATGATACAGTAAATCAATCGCACTTGGTCACTATCCAGCAGGCGCAAGATCATTTGCTGTTAAGTGTTTCTAGTACTTATGAATCTCCAATCCAACCTTAAGGAGTAAAGTGATGAAACCTCTAAATAAAATCAGTTTAATCGTAGCATCAACGCTCTTAGTTGTTGGTGCTGCTTTTTTCTTGAGCCATTCCAATACCTCTCCTAAGATTAAAAAACTATATTACGCAGGTTCTACTATTGTTCCAAATGTAAAAAATGCTGAAGATTTCAATAAACTTCTCAAAGATAAACCAACTTCTGCTGGCACTATTGATCTCTCAGCTTTAACTTCTTCTATAACACAAGAAGCTGTAAAATCATTTACTAATCCCACTCAACATCCACTGCCTTTGCTTGCTCACTGGAATACAGGAGATATAGGAGTAAATGAAGGGATGACTCCTGATTATGTTATAAGTCTAATTGAACAAGGTGATCATATATTGCCTAGTTGGAGGCTTGAGCCTTACTGGAAACAGCAGTTGCCTGAAGATTACTATAAAGCTTCTATCCTGAGAGCAAAAGAACTAAACTTGCCACTTACATTTATAATAGATCCGATTGAAAGTACACTTACTGATGAATCTTATTATCTTGGTCTTCCAGCCGCAGAAAATCCGAATGTTGTGGATATGAACTCAAACATTTTAAGAAAAATCAGCCCTTTTGGTCCAGATAGTTTATGGGACGAAGTAGGTCAAAATTTTTCAAATACAGCACTATTGAAACAAATCCAAAGCTGGTATCCAAATCCTCCTCTAGTTATGTTTGTTGATAATGCAAATTCAAGCAAATTGTCTTGGAATGAGTTTGGAAGTTCAAAGAGATTTGTAGATAGATATGGCAACAATACTAACGACAACTTCAAACGCACGGTTATAAGTGCCCAATGGATTGAAAAATACAGAGAACTTCATGAATCTTTCAAAAATAGTTTAGTATTCAACGCATGGAAAACAAATACAAAATTTGTATCTTATAATCCTATCTCACTAAATATAGGAAATAGTACAGATTGGATGAATAGTTCGACCTTGACCAATCAGCAGTTTTCACTTTTTCCACTTACGACCAATGCTATAAATGTACGCTACTATGTAGATGGAACAGCAGAATCTATCAACAATACTATGTTTAATATAAACAACCTTCCTTTTGTATTAAAAGAAGCATATAAACTAAATAGTGGATTTTCACACCAACTCTCTATCTCAGATAATAACTCTTTTGATACACTAGATAAGTACAGAGGTTTTACACAATTAGCTTTATGGCTAGCTCGTCCAAATATCATCCGTGAATTTACCGATGCATCAAACGACAAAACTATAATCATGCCACGATATCAAGCTGTTATAGATTCTGTAGAATTAATTCAAAATGATAAAACACTACAGAACTTTTGGAAAAATGGAGAATTGGTCGCAAATAGCAATGCAAAGATAGAACAATCTTTAAATGTTCCATCTTATTATGCGACTAGCGACAAATGGTTTTTACTAGATGTAGATGCAAATCCGCAACAAAATTGGACTACAAGTGACAATATCTCTGTATCTGCAATAGCCCTGAAGATAGGTGCAAGCCCAAACAGACAGTGGTTGCTTTTTACTCAATCACTAGGCGGAGATTTGCAAAATATCACCGTCACTATCCCTGGATATAAAGATGTTTTGGTAGATTCGTCTGTAAAAGGAAACTTTTATGT
>CAZYTB010000050.1:0-15789 GCA_964650375.1 uncultured Campylobacterales bacterium
AAGTTTTGAATTGATTGTGAAATATTTTATGTCTTTATTTAGCTCACTTTTTTTCATACTTTTTTCTATAACCTCTATTATATTTTTCATAAAGATTGCCAGTGTAACATCAGTAATTCAAATAAATTTCATAGAATTACTAACTATGTATGTGTATTTAATTCCAAGATTACTGTTATATACAATGCCAGTTACATTTTTCTTGGCTCTGTGCATTACTCTGTTTGACCTTTCCAAAGAAAACGAACTGATAATTCTCTTTGCACTTGGCTATTCTCCAAAAAAAATATCTAAATTTTTTACACTTTTGGCATCCATTTTTTCTGTATTATTAATTATAGATATTATTGTACTGATTCCTTTGTCAAGACAATTAAATGATAATTTTATTGAGTACAAGAAAGCAGAAGCAAAATTTAACATTCAAGAAAGTAAATTTGGGCAAAAATTTTCTAATTGGCTTGTTTATATAGATAAAGCTGAAAAAGATCGCACATACCAAAATATAGCTTTATACCAAAAAGGCTCGCTCAATGAACCAGTAAAACTTATCCTATCTAAAAAAGCACTTATATCAAATAAAGAGGGGTCTTTGAGGCTTGTTTTGGAAAATGGAAAAGCTTTTGAATTTCAAAAAGATAAAATTAGACAAGTTGATTTTAAAAAGATGTATATAAATTCAAAACACAATGAAAACATAGGATACATAAAAACTATTCATGATTATTGGAGTCTAGCTTTCAAAGATAAAGGAAGAGCCTATAATTTTGCTTTTTTTGTATTAATAGCACTTTTCCCATTTTCTACAGTTTTTTTAGCAATTGGATTATCTACTGTAGTATCAAGATATGCTTCTAGCAAAATATATTTATATATGTTTTTATCAATTTTATCATATATTTCTCTAGTAATATTATTTGCTAAAATAAATGCATTTTATGCAATTTTTACAGTACCGTTTATTTCTATTTTTATATCTTATTTTATTTACAAAAAGAAAGTGGCATTAAAGTTTTAATTATTGTACTTCTTGCAAAACTCATATCATCACTAAGGCTTCACACGGTGGGTACCCAAAGCTTTAGCTTTGGCCCACTGGTTGCAGAGTCGTTCATATATGAATTTTGCAAGAAGTCTATTTATCTATTTGAATAAAGCACATATCTTTTACTGCTAAATATTTTCTTAAAATTATGGATAATATTTTTGTTGTTTGGAATATTATTTTTTTCTATCACAACAAAATATCTGGATTTTGTATTATTTTCAATTATTTTATGGAGTTCTTTTTCATTTATCGCAACAATTTTTTTATTCATATAGTAAGTATCAGAAAACTCCTTATGGTTTAGAAAATATATCGGCTCATCTTTTTTTGCAATCTGTTTATATTTATTGATTAAGAATTTTTCAGTTTTAAGATTATTTGCAAAAGGAACAACATAAAATATAGCAACAAGACCAAGTAAAGGTACAAATAAACTACTTGCGAACAAACTTTTTCTATATTTGGTTGGAAAATTTTTGCCTTCTTCGCTCAAGTAAAGAGAAAACAAAATACCCATTGCTGGAAAACCGTACAATACATAAGTTGGTGTTATATTGGCTGAAAAGGTAAAGAAAAGCATAGGAAACAGCATCCATATAACATAAAAAGATATATCATCTTTTTTAACTTCTTGAATCAAAATTGAACGATTTGTCTTATTAAAAATTTTCTTTAAAATAATAACTATCCCGATTAATCCCCAAGGCAATGATGAGTAAAGCCACATAAACCAAATAGATCCTAGAGGTTTGAAGTGAGCATGTCCGTAAAGATCACCTTTCCACCCCGAATCTAAAAAGCGATCAAAATTTTCTCCTATAATGAAATAATTTAAAAATCCCGGAGTTTTAATTTCAGCTAAAATATACCAAGGCAGAGCGATTAAAAACATCAATAATATACCTCTAATCCAAGGCATTGAGGAAAGTATTGAAATCCTATCTCTAAAAGATAAAAGCACCCAAATGAAAATTGTTCCACCAACAAGCACTAGTGCTAAAGGACCTTTCACTAACAAGCCAATTCCTAGTCCTATAAAAAATAGATAATTCCAATATTTCCTGTAACCTTTTATGAACATCACAAAAGAAACATAAGATAAAGTTGTAGCAAAAGTTAAATATGTATCAAGCAGCACAACACCTGAAAGCGCATATACAAGCAAAGAACTAAAATATATTATAATAGCCCATAATGCAGTTGTCTTATTGCTAATAGTGATTAAAAGCTTATATATAAGCCAGGCCGTACCTAGTGTTATAAGCATGGATGGGAGTCTAGGCACAAAATCATGAATACCGAATAATCTATAAGAAAGTGCCTGAAACCAGAAAGAAAGTGGTGGTTTTCCCCAATAAGGAATATCATAATCAAAGTATGGCGTAATCCAATCTCTGGTTTTAGCCATAATAAGAGCAATATTTGCATATCTAGCTTCTGTTGTATCTGTTAGAGGAAGGTATATCATTAGAAGAAATCTTGAGGTAACTATGAACCAAAATAAAATCATAAGATTTTTAGTGTATTTATTATATGTATTTTTCATAATAGTCTTTGTGTTATATTTGTGAGCAATTATATCAAAGATTGGTAAAATATTGAAGAAAATAAGTGCAGGTAAATCAAACTTATAGAATTGTACCTAATTCATCAATACATTAGTTTAATTCTTGTATAATATACTTAATTAGATTATGTTAAAATTTAAATTTAGCATATGAAGAATTGCTCAAGAAGATTGTTGAAAATGGATAAGCTGCATGAAAATATATCAAAAATACATAATAATAAATTATTTAAAGAATTTTATTGTAATATTATTTGCACTAGAACTTTTTTATGTAGGTATAGACCTTTTAACAAATTATCAAAAACTCCCTAAATCTGCAAATTTAGATATTTTATATATATTATTTCAAGGCATTAATGCTATAAATTATACGCTGCCGCTTTCTGTGGTATTTGCCATGATTGTAACCACATCTTCTATGATAAAATCGAATGAATTAATCAGCATTTATACTCTTGGCATAAGTAGGCAATCTCTTTCAAAACCCATGTTTATTACTTCTTTATTTATTACAATTATTTATATTTTTTTAAATTTTACACCATTTTCATATGCTGATGAATACAGCTATAACCTTTTGAGATTTAAGCAAATTTTAACAAATACAAAAGATGTATTTTTAAAAAATGGGGAAGATTATATATATTTTGGAAAATTGGATCCTATTAAAAAAGAAGCAACTAATATTAGAATTTTTAAAGTAAAAAATGGAGATATTACTTCAATTATTGATGCAAAAATCGGGTATTATAAAGGGAAGAATTGGATCTTATATGATGTACTTAAGACTACCAAACCAAAAGTTTCGGCGTTGGGCGACAATGGGTTAGTGATTAAAAAGTTTTCAACACTAGAAACGCTTAAAAACTTCAGACCCAAAATCATAGATAATATTTATAAAGGAGAATTTAACCTTTCAATTTTAGATGCAATGGATGCGTTAAAATTCTACAATATCCAAGGATTAGATACCAGCAGAATAAAAACTATCATTTTTTCACAACTCTTTTTGCCTCTATTTGCTCCTTTGTTGATTTTGATATTCTCTTCCAAAGTTCCTATAATTTCTAGATATAGCAACTTAACTCTTATATCTTTTTCTCTAGCATTTATAGCGATTGTCACTTGGGGGATTTTATTTTTACTGGTTAAACTGGCAATTAATTCTGTAGTAATCCCTGAAGTTGCTATTATGCTGCCAATTTTTATCTTAGGTGTCATTTCATTTTCGTTTTATATTAAAAAATGATACAAAATAGTTTTTCATTTTCGTTTCATTTTGCTATGATACAATAGACTTCTTGCAAATTGGGACAATTTGTTAGAATAGTCTTTATATAAGGTTTTAAATCAATGATAGATGACAAAAAATTTGATACTCATCAAATAAAAAGGTTTGTTATAAGTGGTGGTAGTGCAACTCTATGCCATATTGGAACAATGGCTGGTTTGGTTTGGTTTGGTATTAATGCAAGTTTAGCAACATCTATAGGCGTGATTGTTGGAGCAATTTTTAATTATATATTTCAGTATTATTATACATTTAATTCTGATACAAAACATAACAATTCTGTGGTAAAATATATAATTACTGTATCCATCTCTTTTGTAAGTAATTTACTTTTGTTTATGTTTTTTCACAATATACTACAAAATGGGGTTATTGCATCACAACTATTTACATCAGCAGTAGTAGCAATACAAAATTATATAATATATAAAAAATTTGTTTTTCTAAGGGAAGGGGCAATTTATGAAGTCTAAATTAGCAAGTATAGTTATTTCGCTATATAATGAAGAAGGTAATGTTATTAAGCTATTTGAAGAACTGTCCAAGGTAGAGTTAAACTTAAAAGACAAGGTTCATTTTGAATTTATTTGTGTAAATGATGGAAGTAGCGATAATACATTAACTATATTACGAGATCTGATGAAAAAATATAAAAATATAAAAATTTACAATTTGCACAGAAATTTTGGACATGAAATAGCCATGAGTGCTGGCATGGATCATGCAAAAGGCGATTGTGTAATATTTATGGATGGAGACTTGCAACACCCTCCAGCCTTAATAGAAGATATGGTTAAGGATTGGCTAGATGGATGTGAAGTTGTTTTGACTAAAAAAATAGACAATGGAAGAGATAAATCACTCTTATATAAAATTTTATCTAAAATATACTATTTTATATTAGACAAACTATCAGATATAAAAATACCAAAAGATTTCCCTGATTTTAGATTGCTTGACCGAAAACATGTAGATACATTAAAAACGATAAGTGAAAATGATAGAATGTTTAGAGGTCTTTTGAATTTTATAGGATATAGTAATTATAAAGTATTAGAATTCGTTGTTCCAAACAGATTTGCTGGTAAGACAAAATATAATTTTAAAAAGTCATTTGGATTAGCGATTGATAGCATAATGCAATTTTCGACTAAGCCGTTAAGATTAGCAACTTACATGGGAGTTATTTCTGCCCTTGTATCAAGCATATTAGGCTTATATACCTTTGTTCAATATATATTTTTTAATGTTGAGCGAACAGGATATGCAACAACTTTGCTAGTTATAATATTTATGGGCTCTATTCAGCTTATTATATTGGGAATTATCGGTGAATATATCGGGAAAATTCACATCGAAGTTAAAAAACGGCCACTTTATTTTGGAGAACTTATTGAAAATCATAGTTAATGCAGATGATTTCGCAAATTCAGAAAATATGAGTGATATTATATGCAAATGTTTTGATGAAGGTCCACTAAACTCCACAAGTATTATGATAAATTCTATATCTTTAGAAAAATCTTTAGAAAAATTAAAAAGTAGAGATAAGATGAGAACATCCTTGCATCTTAATATTGCTGAGGGTATTCCTGTTTCTTCACCTTCAAAAATTGGATACCTTGTAGATAATAATGGTAAATTTTGTAAAAGTTTTGAAGCTATTTTATTTGATTATTATTTTGGAAGCCATAGCAAGAAAGAATTAATAAAAAAACAAATCAAAGAAGAATATAGAAATCAAATTTTATTATATGCACAAAAATTGCAAAGCAATTGCATAAATATCGACTCACATCAACATTATCATACTATCCCATTTATATCAGATATACTGATAGAGTTAAATAAAGAATTAGATATATCTTTTTCATATATTAGAGTTCCCAAAGAGCCATTTTTCTTTGATATAAGTCGTTTTAAAGATTTAAAAAATTATTTTGGACTCAATATTGTAAAACATTTGTTGCTAAATTTTTTATCAATTAGTTTGATAAAAAAAATCAAGAAAAATGATATCTTGTATAGCGAATTTTTTGTAGGAGTATTGTTTACCGGAAATATGACTTTCAACTCCATAAAAAAAGCATTAAGAAGATATAAGAAAGATCAAACAGTTGAAATACTGTTGCATCCTGCATATTTATCAAGCAAAGAAGTATTAAATTGGAAAAATGATAAATTTAAAGATTTTTACACAAATGAAAATAGAAAAGAAGAGATGGAAATTCTTCTTTCAAGTCAATTTAAAGATTTTATACAGCGATTAAACAAGGGAATTTATGAACAAACAAATTAAAAATTTAAAAATTTTATTTTGGATAATTACTATTTCAAGATTTATCTCTATGATATATCTTCCACTAGCTGATACTACCGAAGCTCGTTATTCAAATACAGCACTTATTATGTCAAAAATCGGAGATTGGATTACCCCTTATTATGATTATGGTGTACCTTTTTGGGGTAAACCGCCTCTTTCTTTTTGGTTTCAAGCATTATCGTACAAATTATTTGGAATACATGATTTTGTCCCTAGGCTTCCCTCATTACTCATAACACTTGCAACTATCTGGCTTATCTATAAATTATTGATTGTATTTAGCAACAAAATGACTGCAATGTTAGCGATAGTCATATACTCTAGCATGTTACTTGTTTATGCACTAAGCGGCGCTGTAATCACTGATCCGTATTTAACATTTAGCACAACTTTGTCTTTAGTGGCATTTTTTATGGTTATAAATGGAAAAGAAAGATTTTGGAATTATCTCTTTTTTGTCGGAATTGGTCTTGGAATACTGACGAAAGGACCATTGGCTATGGTTATAGTAGGTGGAATCATTTCTCTTTGGATATTATTATCTTACAAAAAACGAATTTTAACACTGGCAAAATTTCCTTGGATTAAAGGTTTAGCTTTGATGTTTTTAATTTCAATTCCTTGGTATATAGCAGCTGAGATAAAAACACCTGGATTTTTATATTATTTTATAATAGGGGAAAACCTTGGACGATTTCTAGATACAGGATGGCATGGCGACAAGTATGGATATGTTCATAAAAATCCTCACGGAGCCATCTGGATAATGTGGCTCATTGCCTCTTTGCCATGGGGATTAAGCGCATTGGCCATAGGTTTGAAAAATTTTTCAAACAAAATAAATCGCTCAGTTATATTTCAAGAACTTAAAAAAGACGATATTTCTTTTTATGTTGTATGGATGTTATTTTTAATGTTATTTTTTACTTTTGCAGGAAATGTAATTTGGACTTATGTTTCACCTTCACTTCCTGGATTTGCAATTGTATTGGCGCTATACTTAAATAGAAAAAATGGAGCATTTGTAACTAAATATACAAAATTGATATATATAAACTCAATTTTTATACCTATTGTGAGTATAATTGCTTTGTTCTACATCATATATAACCCAAGTAGTATACAAACCGAAAAATTCTTAATTGCTAAATATAAATCGGTTACAAAAGGAAATGAGCCGATATATTTTGTAAGAAAAAAATCTTTTTCATCTACTTATTATATGAATAGGAAACTAGACTTAACACCAATAAAAAAGTTTAATAAAATACAAAATTTATCAAAATCAAATTATTTTGCAGTTATAAATAAAAATGATATTTCAAAAATGGATGAAAAGAAATTGAATGAAATTTATACCAGTAAAAAATATATACTTTACGAAAGGAAAAATAAATGAAAAAATTTATTTTACACATGACGGCTTCCAAATGGAATTATTATTTAGGTTTATTTACGGATGGTATGACAGGCGTTGTGTTTTTGATTCTTAGTTTTTATTATTCAAGAGATATTTGGGCCAGTATTGCTCTATTTTTGTTTGGAGTAATTTTCTTTTCATTTATAGAATACGCGGCTCACGCATGGCTTTTTCATAAAAAACATTTTTTAAAGATATTTATAGAAGGACATGCAAACCATCATCAAAATCCATTTAGTTATGACGCTATGCCATTTCTTTGGTCGGCTTTTATTGCTATATTATTTTCTTGGATGTTAAATTTTGTGATGCCCCTTAGTGATGCTTTTGCAATAGTCGGAGGTTTAGCTTTAGGGTATTTTAATTATGGCTTATTGCATCATGTAATGCATAGAAAGGAATTTTCTAATCCATATTTTAAATATTTACAAGAATTTCATTTTGTGCATCATAAAAAACCAAAAATGAATCATGGTGTGACTACAGACATTTTTGATAGGGTATTTGGAACATATTATAAATGGAATGAGAAAGATTTAGATGGAATAGATAAACTCAAAAGAATAAAGTAATTGAAAAATATAGATAAAAATGTAATATATCTTGGCTGGGTGAGTTTTTTTACTGATATGGCTGCCTCCATGATTACCACTCTTTTGCCTATTTTTGTAGTTTATGTATTAAAAGAAGGTGTAGATAAGCTCGGAATCATCATCGCTATCGCCTCTTTTGTTTCTTACATGTTTAGGATTGTTTTTGGTTACTTGAGTGATAGATTTCAAATAGTCAAGCCTTTTGTGGTTATTGGGTATTTTATATCTACAATCACAAATCCTCTTCTTGCCTTTTCAAGTACCTTCATGTCAGTGACACTTCTTCGAGGAGCTGAACGGATGGGAAAAGCCATAAGGAGTGCCTCAAAAGACTCTCTCATCAGTTCTTATGTCAAAAATAAAGCCGATGGTAAGACATTTGGCTTTCATAAAATGATGGACATAGCCGGGGAGCTAAGTGGTGCACTTATAATATTTATCATTTTTATATATTTTGCACAGAGCGAATCAACAATAAGAGAAATTTTTAAATTTACATTTATACCAGGCTCAATCGCTGTTTTGATAGCTATGTTTTTCGTAAAAGATATAACACACAAACCCAAAACTACAAATATAATTTTAAATAAAGAAGATTTAAAACTCTTACCAATTTTATTTATTTATTTTGGCTTTTTATTTTTTATTATGAGTGATCAATTTTTGATTCTAAGAGCAAGAGATATAGGATATGGATTAGAGATGATTCCTTTATTTGTCATAACCCTCACAGCAGTTCAAACAATTTTCAGCTATTTTAGTGGAGTTATGAGTGATAGGATAGGCATATTTAATAGTCTCGCATTAGCCTTTGTTTTAGGGATAGTTTCCATATTTATGATGAAATATAATCTTTGGGTTTCTTTTGCATTTTTAGGACTTTTTACAGTTTTAAGTTTGAATGCATTAAGAGCTTATATATCAAAAAATGCCATATCAAAAGGATTTATATATGGAACACTTTATGGCGGCGTTGCGATATTTAGCTCAATTGGAGCGTTATTTATCGGATTTATCTGGAAAATTTATGGGTTTGATAATGTTTTAATATTTAGCGAAGTTGGCATGATTATTATGTTGATTTTACTTTTTGTTGGAAGAAATTGGAGTAAACAGTAGATAGACTTATAAAAAAGCCGAGAAAAATAATGGTGATAAAAAAACTAAAGATAGTGCTGTTTTCTTTATACATGTGGCCTGCTTCTTTTTCGTAGCCATTAAATATCAATGTTCTTTGTTTGTTAAATTCTTTTTTTCCAGTCAATCAAATTATGCATCACACCGATAATAGAAGGAGATACTGGTGAGATTTTTTTGCTCACAGCTGTTATAGAATTTGGTATAACTAAAAAAAGATATGGGTTATCATCGACTATAAGTTTAAATATTTTCCTATATATAGCATCAAATTTTTTATTATCTATAGTTCTCTCGGCTTTTTTTATAAGTCTATCTACTTCTCTATTTTTGTAGCCTATAAAATTAAAACCACCTTTTTTATAAGATTCACTATCCCAGATACTATAAGCATCCGGTTTTAATCCGACAGACCAACCAAGTAGAACTGCTTCAAATTTTTTAGGCATTACTACAGTATTTAAAAATGCCTGCCACTCCATAACTCTAAGATTCACTATAACGCCCGATTTTTTTAATTGGTACTGTAAAATTTGGGCGATATAGGTTCTTGTGGAACCTGTATTCGTGGATAACTCAAAGGTAAATGGATGATTTTTGTCATATCCAGCTTGTTTCAGCAACTTTTTTGCTTCTTTTATATTTTGTATAGGAGCCTTTACCTGTCCATTATATGCCCCCGTTCCTGGCATAAAAGGACCAGTACAAACTATCCCATGCCCGAAAAATAAAATCTTGACTATTTCATCTCTATTTATCGCCAAAGACAGAGCACGCCGCACAAGTGGATTTTGAAACTTCTTATTTTTTAAGTTAAAACCCATATAGGAATAAGCATGTGCGGGAGATTCATAAATATTAAATTTTTTCTTAAAATTATCATCTATTTGTCGCTCAAGCTGCAAGGGTGAGAGAGAACCGACATCTAAAAGTCCGGATTTCAGCATCAAAAAATTTGCAGAACTATCAGGTAAATAGCGATACACAATTTCATCTATATAAGGCTCGTGTATAAAGTAGTTTGGATTTGCCTCAAGTATTATATCGCTTGAAATTGAGAACTTCTTCAATATAAAAGGTCCCGTTCCAATAGGAGCTTGATTAAATTTACTAGTCATCATATTTTTTTCATTTTTCAAAATATGCTCAGGCAAAATATCCATCATCCAAGTCTCTAATGCTTTAAAATAAGGATACTTATAGATAACCTTTACCGTATAATCATCCAATACTTCAACATTTTTTATATGTGTAAAACTGGAAGAATACGGAGTAAAAATTTTAGGAGAAATTATAGTTTTATATGTAAAGAGAACATCATAAGCATTAAAAGGTTTACCATCACTCCATTTTACATCTTTTTTTAAGTGAAATATTAACGTGGTACTATCTTTAAACTCATAACTTTCAGCCAAAGAATTTTTTATCTTCCCATCTTTATCATAAGTGATCAAAGAATTAAATAGCCACTGAGTTATCTCACTGCTCGCACTATCGGTTGAAAGTATGGGGTTTATTCTGCTTGGATTTGCATTTATTGATAAATTGAGCGTTGAGGCACTTGAAAATATTATAAATATTGATAAAAAAATTAGTAATCTCATGTATTAATTATACCATAAGAAGAAAAAATAAAAAAGGAGAAAGTTGCGTCCGAAGTGGGCATTTCGGACGCTCTTTCAAAAAATATATTCGTTCTCTAAAAAGGAGGTTGCGTCTTGGTAAAAGAATTATATGATTATATTTTAAATACTAAATTAATCTTTTTTGAACAAAAGGTAAATAAGACATTTTTTTACCTAATATGATATAATTTGCATAAATAATTTAAAGGATTTATCATCAATTTGGATAGACAATCATTACAAAAACAGTTTAGTGCTTTTTGTGCAATAAACAAGCCAAAAAATTTAGAAGAAGCAATTAATTATTTTGCAGTTTTTGGAGGACTCGGGATGGAAATAGACATGAGCCTTTCTCTACCTGAATTAATTGAAAAACATATATTAAAAGAGTACAAATATTTACGAAATGACATCAACGGTTTTACAACCGGGGATGATTTATTTCACGCTATACTCACAGGCGCTGCTACAGGTGATCGAAGGACTAACTCTTCTTTTAAGCGCTCTCGAGTTGCTTACAATGATGGTATGGATTGTATAGAAGATTTAATTGATTTGGGAGTTGTGAAATTAGAATCCTCATTCCAACGAAACTATGTTTCTGATAAAATTCTTTTTACATCTCCATTTGTGCGATTTTGGTTTGCATTTATTTCTCCATTCTTTCAAGGCATAAAAAATGGTGAATTTGATGAATTTTTTACTCAATTTAAAAATAGGCAGTCAGAATTTTCTAATCTGATTTTTGAACAACTCTCTTTTGAGTTCACAAAACAATATTTTCAAGAAGACAAAATATATAACATAGGAAGATACTGGGATGATACATGTGAGATAAATTTAGTAGCAAAAACAAAATCTGGCAAGATAATTGTTGGAACTTGCAAATATACCAATGCAAAAATCAAAAAAAGTGAACTCACAAAACTCAAAGAAAATTGTGAGCATGCTGGCATAAAACCGGATATATTTATGCTTTTTACAAAAAAAGGCTATACAAGTGAGTTAAAGTCATTGAAAAGTGGGAGTTTAAAATTATTTACATGTAGAAATTTTAAATCGCTAATTGAATAAAGATTGCGTCCGAGGTGGGCATCTCGGACGCTTCTTTTAAAAATATATTCGTTCTATAAAAAGGAGGGTTGCGTCTTGGTAATAGAATTATATGATTATATTTTAAATGTTAAATTAACCTACTTTAAACAAAAAGTAAATAAGATAAATTTTATCCTATTAAGAAGGGGCATAAAATGCAGATTAAGCAATTAGCAAAAGAAAAAGCTTTATGGCTCTCCTTGCTTTCGCTAATCATAATTATTCCACTTGAACATATACTTGTTCATAATGATATAGGAAATATGATAGGATTTATAATCATATTTTTAGTGATTATATACTCCGCTGTGAATGTTGCTCATCATGCAGAAAAATTAGCCCAAAAATATGGCGAGCCTTATGGAACACTTATCCTCACCATCGCTGCGGTTATTGTTGAAATTGTAATTATAACTATCATGATGACAAATGCACATAGCCCAACTCTTGCAAGGGACACAATTTATTCTGCTGTTATGCTTGATATTAATGGTTTACTTGGGATTAGCGCATTTATCGGCGGCATAAAATATGGTGAGCAAAAGTACAATATGGACTCTTCCAATTCTTACATTTCTATGCTTTTGGTCGCTTTTGTTATCGCCATGGTTATTCCACATTTTATTCCAGATAAAAGTTGGATATTATATGAAAATTTTACTGTAGTGAGTTTTGTACTACTTTATATCTTATTTACGAAAATCCAGCTAAAAAATCATAAATATTTTTTCACATATAACTATAAAAAAGATAAAATCGTAGAAAAACTTCACGAAGACATAAAAAATATAAGTGGACTATACCACTCTTTAATTCTTGTAGCCTCAATCGTGGTTATTGGCTTATTGTCTGAATTATTGGCTCTTTTTATGGGTAATAGTTTAAAATCTACCGGGCTTCCGATAGCGTTGGGCGCTTTTGTAGTTGCTATCATCTCTGCATCGCCTGAACTTATAACAGCTATCAAGTCAGCATCTAACAATAATATGCAAACTGTAATAAACATAGCCTTGGGTGCAAGCTTGGCTACTTTACTTTTGACAGTTCCAAGCGTTATAATAGTTGCTGAAATTATGCATTTTAGTATAGATTTGGCTTTGACACCTCTTCAAACATTAATGATAGGTGTTACACTTTTGGTTAGCATGATTAATTTTAATGATGGTGAAACGAACATGCTTGAAGGATTTTTATATTTTATACTTTTTATAGTCTTTTGTTTTTTAATATTTGTATGATAAGTTTTAATTTGAAGTGAAAGAAATTCGTCCGAGGTGGGCATCTCGGACGATTCTTTTAAAAATATATTCGTTTTCTAAAAGGAGGGTTGCGTCTTGGTAACAAAATTATAGGATTATATTTTAAATACTAAATTAACCCACTTTAAATAAAAAGTAAATAAGATGGATTATATCTTATTTATAACCACCCTTTTCTTTTAAAAAACAAATAAGGTGTAATTCCTGATAGAATTATCAAAACAATAGCAAATGGATACCCCAAATGCCAAGAAAGCTCAGGCATAATTTTAAAGTTCATACCATAAATACTAGCAATAAGAGTAGGCGGTAAAAAAACAACAGAAGCTATTGAAAATATTTTTATAATCTTATTTTGTTGTATGTTTATAAATCCTTGGGCTGCGTTCATTAAAAAGTCTGTTTTTTCAGAAAGAAATGTATTGTGTGGTATCAGCGTATCTATATCTAGTAGCATTTCATTGGTTTCTTCTTTATCTTCCATCAGCCATCTAGATTTTCTTTTTTGCAAAAGCATAAAATCTCTTTGCGTATCCATAAGGCACAATCTAATCATACCTAGCGTATCATCTTCTTTTGCCAAGTCTTCTATAGAAGATTCTATCTCTTTACTCTCGACAGACAAAACATTTTTACTGATTTTATTTAATCTCTTATAAGAATCTTCGAGTGTATCTGCGATTCTATCTATCTTCATTTCCATTAATTTCAAAAAAACCTCTTTTGGCGTTGCCAAGGTAAGTATATTTTTCTTCAAATAAGTCCTAAGAAGTCTAATCTCTGGCACCTCATCTTCACAAACAGTGATAATTTGAGTATCATTTATCAAAAATAGAACACTTGCATTTGTGCTATCTTCTCTACCAACCAATTGTAAAAATAAACAATTTAACTGGAAACCATTCTCATATACCTCATAATGCGAACTCGACTCTATCTCTTTGATTTCTTTCATGCTAGGAATTGGTAAAGCACTCACCCCTGAGATAAGCTTCATCTCTTTTTTCGAGGGTTCGCTTATATCAATCCATAATGCCTCTTTTAGACTAATATCATTTTTATCTTTGAGCGTTTCCATGCAACCATCTAAGATTTTAAAAGCTTGAATCATAATTTTCCCCTATTAGAGATTTGTAATTATATTCTTAATATATTAAAACGACTCTAAAAAAAATAATTAAAAAATTCATAACTTCTTCCAATAGTTATATGCATCTTCCAATTCTTCTTCGCTAAAAATCTTAATTCCATATTTTCTTAGCAAAGCTACACTTAGACCTTCTTTATTTATTAATATTTTAGTAAAGCTTCCATCATAAATAAAATCTTTACCACAAGATGGACTTTTACTTTTCATTATTGCCATCTTCACACCTTCACTCAAGGCTTTATCTAAGGCTAATTTTGCTCCATATTTAAACTCTTTAGTTTTATCAATTCCTTCTTTATTTATAGCTTTATTGCCAACTAATTCTACTTGAATTCGGGGAACTGACAAACCACCATCAACTTCAGGACAAATGGAAATTATACAATTTTGTTTTTGGAGTATTTGGATAAATTTATTTTCTAAGATACTATTATTGCCTCCGTTATACTTCACATTAACGCCAAGTAAGCATGAACTAATAAGGACTTTTTTCATATTATCACAATTAAATTAAGAGAAGCAGAGGGGAATAAATCCCCCCTCTTTTGAATAATAATTATCTCTTAGAGAACTGAGGACTTCTTCTTGCTTTTCTTCTACCAAATTTCTTACGCTCTACAATTCTAGAATCTCTTGTAAGTAATCCATAAGGTTTTAAAACTATTCTAAATTCTGGATCCATAGAAGCTAATGCTTTTGAAATACCATGTCTTAGAGCATCTGCTTGAGCTGAATATCCGCCACCAAAAGTTGTAGCTTTTATATCTAAACTTTCTAGCTGTTTTGTAAGTTCAAGTGGCTGGCGAACTCTTTTTTTGATAGTCTCTAAACCACCAAGCCAAGCTTCAAAGTCAATACCATTAACGATAATATTACCACTTCCTGGTGCTACCCAAACCTTAGCAATAGCTGTTTTTCTTTTGCCAGTTGCATATACTTTTGCCATCTATTTTCCCTCCGCTTTGCTTACTTGAGCTGAGTGAGGATGCTCACTACCAGCATAAACTTTAAGTTTTTTAATCATATCTTTAGCAAGATTTGATTTAGGTAACATTCCTCGAACTCCTAGTTTATACAATTTTGCTGGATTATTTTTAAGTAAGTCATCAAGTTTATCACTTCTTACACCACCAAAATATCCCGTATGCCTATGATACATTTTTGTATCCAATTTATTACCGCTAAACTCTACTTTCTCTGCGTTGATGATAATAACAAAATCACCACAATCAACATTTGGAGTATAGTAAGGTTTATGTTTGCCTCTTAGAAGTGTAG
>CAZYTB010000051.1:0-15542 GCA_964650375.1 uncultured Campylobacterales bacterium
TTTAAATCATCTAAATTCTCTTTTACCAAATTTAGGAAGTTATCATTTTGTGTAAAAACTGAGATATTTATGTTGATGTCATCAAACAACATAACCATGAGATCAATCTTTCCAAACTCTTTTAATTTTAAATTTATTTCGCAAAAAAATCTATTTTGCTTTAATTTTTTCAAACTAATTTGCCCCTCTTCAAGCCCATCCCAAGATAAGGGCAGATATGATATGTTTGCATTCCCACTAAATGAGAGAAGTTGATAATAATTAATTTGTGTTAAAACTTTATCGACTTGGACTAAAGTATCCTTTGCGCCGATATAATTTGAACTGTTTAATTTTTCTTTTGCAAGCAACAGTGTGGCTTTTATATCGTTAAAAATTTCTGCTTTTGAAGCTGGTTTTACTTTTGCCAGTTTTGATTCTAAAAATATACCGGATTTTTCTATTTGCCCCTTCAAACTATCAGCATCCAATTTCTTTACATGTAGAAGAAGTTTTTCTAAGTCCGGGGCTGATTTTAATAAAATTTTATCACTTTTTAAAAGTTCTATCAATAACTTTAAATCGCCAAGAATATTTTTTACACTAAGAATTATATCATTTTGTTTTAATATATTTAACACTTCAATTTTAGATTTTGTATTTGTACTCAAGTCTTTAGAAAGAGAGTCGAGAAGTGTTTTTATAGATATATCTTTTATTTGATTTTTTGTGGGAATCTCTACTTTTTCACTAGTTTTTGGATTAGTTTTTTTTATAGGTACTTTTGTTTTTTTTGGATTTAAATCAATATTTTTATGCAAGTCACTTTTAGATATATCCATAATTACCTCAGATTATTAATTCCTTAATGCTCACAACTTTTCCCTTGCTATTTTCCTTGCAGTATTCTACTATTTTACCATGAAATCTTGCATATACTTCATTTAGTGAGATTTCTTTTTCATATAGTTCATAAACTTTTTCTAAATTTGAAACAATCCCATGGCTCATCCATTCTCTTAAATCTTCATAACTCTCAAATGAAAAACCAAAAGCATCCAGCAGCCTTGCTGTATAATTATCGACAACAAAATAATCTTGCAAGCACCCATAACACAAAATAGAATCAGCACTTTCCAACCCTATTCCTTTTTGAGAAAGAAGCCAGTCTCTGTTTACGCGTTCACTGAAATTTTCAAAAGTTTCATATTCGCTAAAAATATTTTTTGAAATATTTAGAAGGTATTTTGCTTTTGTATTATAAAATCCACTTGGTTTTATGAGCAGGGACAATTCTTTTAAATCTATATGAGCTAGTGATTCTAAATTTAAAACATTTTTTTCTTTTAAATTATCTAAACTTTTTTCAACTTTTTCCCATTTTGTTTGTTGAGTTAAAATTGCACCGACAATAACTTCAAACGAGCCACTATTTGGCCACCAAAGCTTTTCTCTTGTCCCTTTTATGTGCCCAGATTTTTTTAATGCTTCTAATAATTCATAACTATTATTCATACTAGCCTCGAAAAATAATTATAAAATTGTTTTGCAGTTCGACCACTTCTTGAAGCTCTATAATTTGCAAATATTTTAGCCTGTTTATGTAGCTCTTCTTTGTCGCAATCTATATTTTGAAAATATGAATCTACAATTTTTAGATATTGTTCCAAATTTCCTTGATAAAAAGAAATCCACAAACCAAATCTGTCAGAGAGTGAAATCTTTTCTTCGATAGTTTCACTATAATGTATTTCATCGCTTGAAACCAAGATTCCCTCATTGTCTCTGTGATATTCATTTATCAAATGTCTCCTGTTTGAAGTTGCATAGATTAAAGTATTTTTAGGTGGAAGTTCGATTGAGCCTTCTAAAATAGGCTTTAACCCGATATAACTACTGTCACCATTTTCAAAAGACAGGTCATCGCAAAAAATAATAAACTTATATGGTAGTTCTCTGATATCATCTATTATTTCAGGTAAATTTATTAAATCTTCTTTTGAAAATTCTATAATTCTAAGTCCATCTTTTTTATAATGATTAAAAACTGCTTTTATCAATGATGATTTGCCAGTACCTCTAGCACCCCAAAGCAGAGTATTGTTGCACGGTTTATTGTTTATGAAAGCTTCCGTATTTTCTACGATCTGATTTTTTTGAGTCTCTATCCCAATCAATTTTTCCAAAGAAATAGAATCTATATCTATGATTGTTTTTAATTTATTACTGCGTGAGCGCCAAATCGCTGCATAATTATTTGACCAGTCTATCATTTTTTGCTCCTTTCCTTAAATATTTTAGCACTGTATCTAATATATCATCATCATCTTTACTTCTTGATTTCAGAAGAGTTTTTTGCTCTAACTTATCTTTTATAGTTATATTTTGACCAAAATTCGAAATTGAAATTATATCGATTAATGAAGCTAAGATTTTTATAGTGATGATATCTAAAAACTGTTTTGTCACCACATCAATCTTTCCAAATCTATCCACCATCTCTTCTTCTATCTCTAAGACATCATACAGACTCTCGCATTTGCTTAGTCTTCGATATAGCTCTAGCCTCACTCTGTCTTCACTGATGTAGTCACTATTTATATATGCATTTATACTCAATTTTATATCTATGTGTCTGTTTTCTACTGGGGTTTTATTTAAAAGTGTGTTGATTGCATCTTCTAGCATTTTAAGATACAAAGAGTAACCGATATTTTTTATGTGGCCGCTCTGCGCCTCACCTACTAGATTACCCCCACCTCTAATCTCCAAATCATGATAAGCCAAAACTGAGCCGCTGCCAAGATATGAATTTGACTCTAACGCAACCAATCTTTTTTTGGCTGACTCGCTTAATTTTTCTTTATCTCCAACTAAAAAATAACAATATCCCTGTCTTTTTGCACGCCCTACTCTGCCTCTAAGTTGATGTAAATCTGCCATCCCAAAGTTATCTGCTCCGTCAATCATGATAGTATTTACATTTGGTATGTGAATACCTGATTCTATGATTGAAGTGCTAAGAAGCACATCATACTCACCCTCTTGAAACCTCAGCATCTCTTTTTCACTCACAGTTGGAGACACTTTTGAATGCAAGACTAAAATTTTTAACTTTGGTAAAATCTCTAAAAGTTCTTTTTTTTTATTTTCAATCGTAGAGATTCTATTATGCACAAAAAATATCTGCCCACCACGCCTGAGTTCTCTTAAAATCGCTTCTTTTATCACTTTTTCTTCATATTCTTTTACAAAAGTTCTCACATCTTCCCGCTCATCCGGTGGTGTCAAAAGTTTTGAGTATTGCTTGATAGAGCTTAGTGCCATGTTTAAGCTTCTTGGTATCGGGGTTGCGCTCATCGAGAGGATATGTATATTTTCCCTCTTTTCTTTTAGTTTTTCTTTTTGTTTCACTCCAAATTTATGTTCTTCATCTACGACTATCAAGGCTGGATTAAATAATTCTTTGTCTAAAAGAGTATGAGTTCCCACACAAACCTTTAATTTACCATCTTTTAAGTCTTTCAATATAATACTTTTTTGCCTGGCAGGCGTAAATCTATCTAGCTTCTCAACTCTTATGTTATACTTCTTAAATCTTTCATTTAAACTCACAAAATGCTGAGAACTCAAAAGCGTAGTTGGAGCCATTATAATAGTTTGAAATCCATTAAGTGCAGTGGCAAACATAGCATTCATGGCAACCTCAGTTTTTCCAAAACCAACATCTCCACTTAAAAGTCTATCCATCATCTTGCCACTTTTAAGGTCATCATAAATTTCATCTATACATGTATCTTGATCTTTTGTATAAACAAAACCAGAATCATCTTGAAATTTCTTTATCTCTTCTTTTGAAGTATTAATTTTAAGTGCATCTATCATCTCTCTTTTTGCTGCTGTTTCGATAATTTCTTTGGCGATAGAAAAAAGCTTTTCTCTTGTTTTGGCTTTTAATTTTTGAAAACTTCCCTTGCCTAATTTATCAACAACTGCCAATGTACCGCTACTTGCGATGTATCTATCAATAACATCAAGATTTTCGACTGGTAAAAGCAGTTTATCGTCACCTTGATATAAAATCTGTACAAAATCTCTAGTAGAGCCCAAGACACAACTGTTTATCAAACCCTTAAAGATTCCTATGCCATAATTCTCATGCACAACATAATCACCGCTTTTAAGCTCATCAAGTAAGATGGCAGTTTTTCTTCTTCGCTTCTTCTTTGATTGTTTATTTAATGATAGGATAATCTCATCATTACTCATGATATTTACAACAAGTGAACTCTTTTTAAATTTTACCTCAAGCGGATTTAATCCTGCTTGTTTAAGCAGGACTTCGTTTCTGGATATTATTGTCTTTTTTTTATTTTTATGAAATTCGAGAAAATTAACAATTGAGGATATCTCTATCGGTTTAAATTTTTTTGGCTCTGGCAAAATTTTTATGGAAGATAATTTTTCTACTGCGCTTTTATCAAAAATAGCAATTTCTTCTATCTCGCCACTCAAATCATTTGCAAATTTTATATCAAAGCACTCTAGATAATCATCACCATACTCCCCAAGCCCCCAAAGTCCTAGAGAATGTATATCTTTTTCAAAACTATCACTTTTGATACTTTCTAATTTTTTATTAATTTTTTCATATTTTTCTTGATTTAATGCAAAAAGAGCTGGAAACACTTCTACCTTTTCTAATTCCTCTTTTTCACTTTTTTGCGTTTCACACTCAAATACTCTAATGCTTTCAACCTCATCATCAAAAAGTGATATCCTAATAGGCTTATCCAAATTTAAAGGAAATATATCTATAATATCTCCCCTAAAAGACATTTCGCCTTTTTCCTCAACTACATCTTCAACTCTGTATCCCCAATAATACAGTTCATCTTTGAGTCTGTTTAGATCAATTCTTGAGGCAAATTCTATTACTCGTGTCTGGAAAAGCTCAGCGTTGGGAAGAGGTGTCAAGAGTGTTCTAATCGGAGATACTATTATTTTTTTTATAGAATTATCTTTATAATAACTGTTTAAAACATTCAAAAGTTCTTTTATCTCAGCAGAATATGGAAGTAAATCATCTCCAAAACTTATCCTTAAATCTGGGAGAATATATGTTTTTTTACTAGCTAACTCCAAGGCTTGTGATGCATTAAAAGCATCTTTATCATCTTTGACGCAAAGAAGCGTCGTGTCATCTTTATGATTTATAAAATATTCATAACAAGTTGCTTGTATCAGTTTATTTTTCCTTTTTCTATAAGACTTTCTTTTTGTTTCATTCTGCTCTCTCCTTCAAATTTTGCTTTCGCCTCAATCATTAACTCTTTTGAAGTAATTTTTCCTTTAAAAATACAGCCTCTCAATAATTCTACACTATCACAATTGACATCGCCCTCGACAAACCCGTTTACTGTTAGTTTATTTGCTTCCATCTTTCCAAAAAATTTGCCTGTTTTACCGATTGTGACTGTACTTTTGGAGACAACTTCACCTTTTATTTCACCATCTACATGTAGTCTGGAATTACAATTGAAAATTCCTTCTACTTTTGCCCCGCTGGCAATGATGGTTGTTTCTGAAGTTGATATCTGTTGTTGATCATGTTTACTAAAGACTCCCATGGTACTCTTTTCTCCTTTTTAAATATTGTTTTAAAATTAGCAGTGTCCCATTTCACAAAATTATATGGATTAAGTGCCCTTGAGACAAATCTTACTTCATAGTGTAGATGAGGGCCGGTTGAGAGCCCACTACTTCCAGTATATCCGATAATATCACCTTTTTTTACAAATTCTCCTGCTTTGACAATCATCTTTTTACCGAGATGTCCATAAACCGTTTTAAAGCCAAAGTTATGATCAAGCATGATTAAATACCCAAAACCGCTACTTTTATGATATCCGGCATACTCAACAACCCCATCGGCTGGAGCTTTTATGGGAGTCCCCCGCTTGGCTCTCAAATCTAGTCCCTTATGAAACTCTTTTTTCTTAAGTATCGGATGCTTCCTCCAGCCAAATTTTGCACTTATTCCCTTAAACGGGACAACAAAACCATTTGGAATATTCTGAAAGATAATCTGCTCTTGCCTGCCTGTAAAATTAATCTTATCTAATCTATCACTTAATTCTATTTGTGTATCAGGTTTTAACCCGATTAATTCTTCGATATCACTAACTTTTTCTTTAATTGTGTCATACTCTTGATTTTTCAGCCCAATTTCTTTTTTTAATTTTTTATTATTTACCTCTAGTCTAGAATATTCTTTTTGCATCATATTTTTTTTTAATCCTAAAGAATCAACTTCTACCATCAAAAAAGAGATGAAAAGTGAACCTCCGATTATAAGCAATATTATGGCTAGAACAACATATATAATTATCCTTTTTATGATTTGATGCATTAGGTAATGTTTTGAACCATTTACATCTGAAATTGTTATGGTAAATTTATTTTTCATATATCTCCAAAAATTTCTCTACAACAACAAAGGATCCAAAAACAAGATACTCTCTATCATTTTCTATTTTTTTAAAATCACAAACTTCTATATGAGTTTCTTCGCATATCTTCCTTATTTCATTTGTCGCCATAGGGCGAAGATTATCAACTTGAAGCAGTTCTAATCTTTCAACAATAGGAAAAAGAATCTCCAATATGTCCTTATACTCTTTGTCTTTAAAACTATTATATACTAAAGTAACTTTTGCACTATTGAAGTATTTTCGCATAGCCATCGCTGCCATCTTGTTATGACCGACATCAATAGTAATATTTTTTGCAATTTTTTGGCATCTTCCAACCATAGTATTGAGGTCATAAATATCAATATCTTCTTTAAATCCCAACAACTTTGTTCCACAATATGCAGTTTTTAAATTTATATTTTGGAAAATTGGTAGTTTTTTATCTTCTATAAATTTATCTATTTTTTTCTCTTCCATCTTAGTTAAAAGATTTTTGCAAAGATACAACTTGGCATTTTTATTTATACATATATTTTTTGCTATTTCATATACTTCACTCTCATATTGATAAGACAATAAGGCAGTGTTTTGTATGCTATTTAGTTTTGTAGTGGCAATTTCCGCAACACTCTCTCCCAAAAAAGCTTGATGGTCATAACCAATGGGGGTTATGATATTTAAAATATTTGGAAATACACTTGTAGCATCAAATTCTCCTCCAAGCCCAGCTTCCAAGACGATATAATCACAGTTTTTGGAAAAAATTAATATAGCTAAAAATGTTGTATATTCAAAATATGACAGAGTTTCTAAAAATTCATCCGATAAGAGTTTTTGTAGTTTAGTATGTGTTTTTTCCAATACTTCGTCACTGACATTTTCTCCATTTAACCAAATTCTCTCATTAAATTTAAAAATATGAGGCGAAGTATAATGACCAACAGATAAATTTTGTTTCAATAGAATATTTGATAAAAACCTTCCGGTGCTTCCTTTACCGTTTGTACCGACTATTTGTATAATTTTTGGAAGTTTTATGTACTCTTTGATACTCCGATAAGCTCTAGGCATCCTAGTATAGTCAATTTCATCATAATGAAGTGGCTTTTGTGCTAAAAAATCATCTAAACTCATGAAAAATCTGGCAGCACCTTATTTCTTCCGGATTTTTTGGCTTTATAGAGCATTTTGTCGGCTTCTTCTATTGTTTCTTCTCCTGATTTTCGTACACTTCTTTGTGCAACCCCGCAACTTACTGTTATTTTTATTCTTTCATTTTTATACATAACCTTAAAAGATTCTATTATGGTTCTAATTTTATTGGAAAAATAAAAAGCTTGTTTTATATCTGTACTTGGCAATATAACCAAAAATTCCTCTCCGCCAAATCTACCGACAAAATCTACTTGTCTTGCATATTTTTTTAAAATTTTTCCAATATTTGAAAGAATTACATCGCCTGCTTCGTGTCCATATGTATCGTTTACTACTTTGAAATTGTCAATATCTAGGAAACTAAGAGAATAGTCTGTTTTATATCTAGTATATGCATCTTCCGCTCTTTTTAATTCTTGCTCAAGCGCTCTTTTTGTTGCAGTATGTGTCAAAAAATCCTCTTTTACCTCTTTTTTAACTATAACCAATGCATTTTCTAGACTTTGAACTCTGCTATGTAATTTTTTAATAGTTACTTGATTGCTGAGCATTTTTTCACTTAGACCTTTAGTCTCACTTTCTAGTGAAGTTGCAATATGAACCAATTTTGCGCGAACCGATTCAAAACTGTCTTGTGAAAAATTTATATCTTGCAAATCTTTTTTAATGCTAACCACTTGTTTATTACTGATATCACTACTATCAATAAGATTAAATATTTTTTTATTAATTTCGTCCAACAGAATATCTAGCGAAGACATTTTATTTTTTACTTCATCTTTATCTATTTTAATTCTTTTGTTTATGAAACGCTTAATTTCATTTTGAATTATTTCTGTTCCTAGTGACGCAGGTTCAGTTCTTAGTTCATAAGAAATGGCTGCTAAATCATCATTCATACTTGAAGCAATTGATGGTGTTAAGGAGGCTATGATTAAAGGAGCAATTTTGGTATAAATTGAACTATTATCATCTTTTTGTATAATTTTCTTTAAATCACTCACCATTTTTTCTAAATCATCTTTATTTACACTGCCAAAAACATCTAATTCTTGTAAAAAACTATCATCATACTTAGTTACAAAATCAAACCACTTGTCTTTAATCATATCTATTGATTTTAAATTTTGACTAAAATCAAGTCTGGATAATGAAGTATTTGCTAGTTCTCTCGCATTTTTATCATGTAAAAGTGTGGTAGCTTGTAATACTCTTTTTGAAAGCACAACTAATGAATTTATAATCTTTGTACTATCACTTTCATTTGCTCTGTTTACTTTTGCAATTAAAAAAAGCACAAGTTCGTCAATTGTAGATACGCTAAATTTTTTTAAATCTGATTGGTTTTTTCCATCTAGTTTTTTTGATAATTTTTCAATTTTCTGACAATCCTCGACTATAACACCTTTCTTTTTAGCCACTTTGCAAAATATCTCAGAATAATTATCTGGTGTAAATTTTAAATTTTCACTTCTCAAAATTTCGATGCTTTCTTTAATAATTTCGTTTATAGTGCTTGCCATTAAAGTTCCTTTACTGCTGAAGATGTGCTTTTATATTCTTTTTTTTTGCTGCACTTCCATTATTATCATCCATAATTCCTATGATTGAAATTTTTGAAATTATTTCATTTATTGCGTCCGCTGAAGCAAACTTTATGGCATCAAATCTTTTTGTGTCAGAGATTACACTGTTTGCTTCAACAGGAAAATCATACTCGCCCACAGTGCTGAAATTTTTACTGTTACCGTTAATTGTTTTATAGTTAATACTTAAAGTAACCCTTGTTTTATAAGCTATAACATACCCATCTTTATTATAAACAGTAGGAGAGAAAGAAACGGATTCAATGCTCACCAAAAGATTTGTATCTGCATCCTTTTTATCTGTCAATCTTGAGCCAAATCTACCTACAACTGCCTCATTCACAGCATCTTTTATAAACACACTATTCTTGGGATCTTTTCTACTAATCTTTACACTTACATGTATATTTTCACCCAATACTTCTCTAGTATAAGTTGTACTTGGTTTATATCCACATCCAACTAACGCAAAAGAAAGGAAAAGAAATAACCATTTCATACTATTTTATCACCAAATTCACTAATTTATTTGGAACGAATATTTCTTTTATAACATTTTTACCATCAATCCACTTATGAGCTGCTTCTTTAGCTCTGGCAATCACATTTTCTTTATCCAAATCAATCTCCACCTCAATTTCTGCTCTTTTTTTACCATTTATCGTAATTACCAATATTATACTATCTTCTTCAAAAACTACATCTTTTATGTCTATTTTAGCAAAATTTTTCAAACTAAATAGTTTATCACTAATTTCCCAACAAACATGTGGAATAATTGGCTCCAATATATTTGAAAGAACATAATATCCTTCAGTCCAAACTTCCATATCTTCTTGCATATTTAATGCATTCATAGCTTCCATACAAGCTGCTATTAGAGTATTAAAAGAATATACTCCTTTATAAATTTCATTCGATTTTTTAAGAGCTTCATAGACCTTTTTTCTAGCATATTTTGATTCTTTTGATAATTTAGAATGATTAATTTCAGGGATTTTGGTACACTCGACTGCCAATTCAGCTTTTGAGACAAACCTTTTTATAAATTTATACGCGCCCTCAACCGCATTATCATTCCACTCCAGCTCTTTTTGTGGAGGAGCTGCAAAAAGTATAAAAAGTCTAGCTGTATCTGCGCCATAACTTTTTATGATTTCATCAGGATCTACAGTATTTCCTTTTGATTTGCTCATTTTTGAGCCATCTTTTAAAACCATACCTTGTGTCAGAAGATGAGAAAATGGCTCATCACAAGATACCATACCCATATCTCTTAATACTTTAACAAAAAATCTTGAATACAAAAGATGAAGTATCGCATGTTCAATTCCACCGACATACTGATCAACGCTCATCCAATAATCACTACTTTTTTTATCAAATGCAACTTTTCCCCAAAGAGATGAATCAGTAGTGTATCTTAAAAAATACCAGCTTGATTGAAAAAAAGTATCTAAAGTATCAGTTTCTCTTATGGCATCATTTCCGCATTTAGGACATTTTGTATATTTCCAAGTTGGATGAGACTCAAGAGGATTTCCCTCTCCAGTGATTTCTATATCATCAGGAAGAGTAACTGGTAATTTTTCATAAGACTCAGGTACTAATCCACATGTATCACAATGAATCATAGGAATTGGTGCTCCCCAATATCTTTGCCTGCTAATTCCCCAATCTCTTAATTTAAAATTTACTACTTTTTTACCTAAATTATTTTTTTCAAAATACTCTATTATTGCTTTTTTCGCTTCATCTGAACTAAGTCCTGAAAATTGCGCTGAATCTACAAGATATCCATATTCGGTGGTTGCGCTTGTTCCGTCATAATCTATCTTATCATTTTTTATGCTCTGCCTTATCGGTAAATCATACTTTTTTGCAAATTCAAAATCTCTTTCATCATGAGCTGGTACTGCCATAACAGCGCCACCACCATACTCAATCAATACAAAATTTGCCACCCACAAAGGTACTTTTTCCATAGTTAATGGATGAATTACATCAAGCTCCAGATACAAGCCTTCTTTTTCAATCATAGAGCGCTCTCTTGAGCTTAAACTCTGCATATCTTTTATTTTTTTAATTTTCTCAAGTGATAAAATTTTATGTTCTACTAAATATTTTATTATTTCGTGTTCAGGGGCGAGTGCTGCATAGCTAACTCCATAAATCGTATCGGGCCTTGTTGTAAAAACTTTGAATTTGTCAAAATTATATTTTATTTTTTCTCTTGATTCGTCACAAAGATGGAAATCAAACTCTAAACCCTCACTTCTTCCTATCCAATTTTCTTGCATTGTCAATACTTGAGTTGGCCAACCGTCTTTTAAAGTTTTTAAATCATCCAAAAGCTCCTCGGCATATTGTGTGATTTTGAGATAATACCCAGCCATATCTTTTTGACTAACATCATTATCACATCTCCAACATTTTCCATCTTCAACTTGTTCATTTGCCAAAACAGTTTGGCAGGTTTCACACCAGTTGAGACTTGCACTTTTTTGATAAACCAAGCCTTTTTCAAACATTTCTATAAATAATTTTTGATCAAATTTAGTGTAAAGTGGATCACTTGTTGCAAATTCTCTTGTTTTAGAAAAGGAAAGCCCTAGAGAATTAAGCTCTTTTCTCATATAATCTATATTTTCATAAGTCCATTTTTTTGGATGTGTTTTATGTTTTATTGCGGCATTTTCTGCAGGCATTCCAAAGGAGTCCCATCCTATCGGATGCAAAACATTGTAGCCTGCTTTTCGATTAAATCTTGCTATTGCATCACCGATACTGTAATTTCTTACATGACCCATATGAATTTTTCCACTTGGATATGGCAACATGCTTAAAATGTATTTTTTTTTCTTATTAAAATTATCTTCTGGCTCAAATGAGTTATGTTCTAACCAATATTTTTGCCATTTTTTCTCTATTTGTGAAACATTATATTCCATCATCTCTCCATAAATTAAAATTCATCTCTCGTTTTAGCAGACTCAACCAATACTAGCATTATAGAAAAAATATTTGCGATAACAGCACCAATTGCAAAGGCAATCGCCATCTTCACATTTCCATTTATTTCGAACATGATGTATGCAGGTATCAGATGTAAATCTGCGACTAACGAGCTAGCAAATAACTCGGCTGAGAGAATATTTTTTACTCCAATTTTTAAAAGAGTAGAAACAAGGTTTATCGAAGCAGCTATAAAGAGAGCTGTACCATTGTCTTCATATAAAAATCCGGCAGTAGTTGTTAAACTCATTAATGCGAAAAATATATATACTACTTTTCCCCAATCCATTCTTTTTCTCCTCTAAATAATTGGCTCATATATTGATTTTGAGCCAATTTATTTTTTAAATCATACCTTTTTCATACATTGCCCGCGTTTTATCTCTTTCTATTTTATTTTTTTCTTTTTGTGCTTGCTTTGCTTTGTATTCTTTTAAATCAAAACCAAGCCATTTAAGCAAAGGAGAAGCAACAAAAACTGAACTGTATGTTCCTACGATTATTCCAACTAAAAGAGTAAAACTAAAGCTGTGTATTATCTCTCCGCCCAATACAAAAAGAGTTAATATAACGAAGAATGTTGTCAAAGATGTCAATATTGTCCTTGATAAAGTTTTAGAAACAGCATCATTTATAACAGGAAAAAGTTCTAATTTTTTAGTCTCACCAATCCCCTCTCTAATCCTGTCAAATACTATTATGGTATCATTAAGAGAATAACCGAGCAAGGTTAAAAGAGCGGCTAAAACATCCAGGTTTACATCTATTTGAAAAAGTGCAATTGCCCCCATGGCGATTGATATATCATGCACCAAGGCTAAAACAGAAGCGACAGCAAAGCGCCATTCAAATCTAAATGCAACATATATAAGTATGGCAATTATAGACATAATCATCGCCATTATGCCTTTTTCCCGAAGTTCCCCGCCAACTTTCGGACCAACTATATCAACTCTTCGTATCTTAAAATTACCAGTACCTGTTAGTAACTTTTTTATCTTATCTCCAGCATCGGTACTAACTTTATCACTGGATGTTGAAAAACGAATTATTACTTCTTGTGGTGAACCAAATTCTGTTATAGTTGCATTGGCAAAAGCTTTATCCTTTGCCATGGCTTCTCTCATCTTTTTAATTGGTGCTTTGGTATCATATTTTACTTGGACAACAGTTCCTCCTGAAAAATCTATACCATAGTTAAAGCCTTTTGTGAACATAAAGAAGTATGAAGCCAATATTAATACTATTGATACAGTTATAAAAGCATTGCTCTTGCCCATAAAATCATAAATTTTGTCTTTTGAAAATATTTGCATTATTTACCTCCCTTTACGCCAAACCAAAATAGTCTATTTTTACTTTTTTCAATTCTTGGCATTAAATATTGATAGATACCATGTGTTCCTAAGATTGCTGTTAGCATTGAAGCTAAAATACCTATGCTCATAGTAACCGCAAATCCCTTTATAGGACCTGTTCCATAAGCATAAAGCACAACAGCTGCTATCAAAGTGGTAATATTTGCATCTAAAATCGCGCTCATTGCATTTGCATAACCTTTTTCTACAGATTTAGCAACATTATTGCCTTGCCGAAATAATTCACGGATTCTCTCGTTGATAATAACATTGGCATCAACTGCCATACCGACCGTTAGTACGATTCCCGCCATTCCAGGCAGTGTCAAAGTGGCACCAAAGAGAGCCATTATTGAAATAACCAAAAAGAGGTTGACTACCAAAGCAATATCAGCAATAAGTCCAGCCATACCATAATATAAAATCATAAATAATACAACCAAAGTAAAACCAGTAATCAACGCTATTAAGCTAGCTCTAATACTATCAGCCCCCAAACTTGGACCCACACTTCTTTTCTCTAGCAACTTAACAGGAGCTAAAAGTGCGCCGCTTCTTAGTGCAATCGCCACATCGTGAGCTTCTTTTACACTAAAACCTCCGCTTATCTGTCCACTTCCTCCACCAATTCTCTCTCTTATAACAGGGGCGGAATAGACAATATTATCCAAAACAATAGCCAAGTGATTTCCTATATTTTTAGCCGTAAAATCGCCAAATATCTTGGCACCTTCACTATTTAAAGTAAAATTTATAACTGGTTGGTTCATATTGCTAAAGCCGACTTTTGCATCTGTTAGCATGCTTCCATCAAGTACAGGAACTTCTTTTACTATATATTTTATATTAGGATTTTTAGAATCTGGAAAAATTGTATCACCATAAGATTGAGCTTCATCTTCACTCATAGTTGAAGCTTGATCGGCTCTTTTTTCGTCTATTGCCATAAGTTGCAAATGAGCGGCTTTTGCAATCAGTGCTCTTGCCCGCTGTTCTTGGGCTAAAGTTTTTATTCCTGGAAGCTCTACCAATATATCACTTTTACCTTGTTGTGCCACATTTGGCTCTGAGAGTCCAAATTGGTCAATTCTATTTCTAATAGTCTCTACAGCTTGAGATACAGCAAATTTTTTAGTAGCTATTTTCTCAGCATTACTAAGACTTAGTGTGTAATTTAATTTATCTTTTTTTATTTGTAAGCCTGTAATTTTTTTAAGCATTGCGTCTAGATTCTTTTCTTCACTATCATCAAGAAGAGTAAAAGTAACTAATTCGTTATTAATCCTTAAGTCACTTATAACGATATCATTATTGTCTGTAAAATATTTTACACTTGAAGCGATTGATTTCATTTTCGATTTTATTGCTTCATCAGTTTTTACACCCAAAAGCATATGAAGTCCACCTTGAAGATCAAGTCCTAAGGATATCTTAGCACCTTTTTGACTTTGCAACAAGGTAGGCAAAGAAAAGCCTACCCCAAAAATGATTGCTAAGAAAAAAATAACCAAGCGGTAATTTAATCCACCTTTACTCATCTATTTTCTTTGCTATGTATTCTCTTGAGACTTTTATAATTACACTTTCGTTAAGTGAAACTTTGATAAAATTCTCCTCAGGTTTAACGACTTCACAAATAAGTCCACCATTTGTGATAACTTTGTCTCCTTTTTTGAGACTTGCAATCATCTCTTTGTGTTGTTTGGCCTGCTTTTGCTGTGGCCTAATAACCAAAAAGTAAAAAATCGCGAAAAGAACGACTAATGGAAGTAATGAAGTTAACATACTTGAACCGCCTTGCATGTAAATCCTTTGTAAAAAAATTTGTAAGTGGATATTTTACCACTTCTTACATAATAAAAGCCTTTGTTATTGCATTTTGTTTATCTATTTTTATCTATTTAGAATATTTTCACATACATTCAAAATTTTTAAATTCAACTTTTGCAATTATTGGTTTTTATATACTTCTT
>CAZYTB010000052.1:0-15525 GCA_964650375.1 uncultured Campylobacterales bacterium
CTTTATCTGAGTTTGTTCATTATTTTTCGTAACAATTCTTAGAAATTTTCTATTTGCATTTGCATATTTAATAGCATAATAAATTCCACCACTTTTAAAAATTGGTTGGTTCATGGATATGGATAAAGTGTTTGTATCTTGCCTGTTATTGGTAAAAGCATCACTATTGCTATGACTTAGAGTTCCAGATATACTATTTATCCAACTATTTTCCAAATTGTCACTATTTAGCTCATTTTGTTGCTTATCTGTTTTTATTATATCTTGTTTCAAACTGGACAAAAGTTTGCTATTGTCTGCTAAAACAAAAGGTACAATACAAAAAAGGCTTAAACTAAGAAATTTTATCAAACGCACTTGTCATCCTCTTAAAACCCTCATCAATTTCATCTTTACTGATAGTAAGAGGCGGCAATACTCTTAAAGTATTCTTACCAGACTTGAGCACCAAAAGTCCTTCATTGAATGCTGATTTAATCGCATGCGCTAAAATGTCACTGCTTTTACATCTTAATCCCCGCATCAAACCTAAACCAACAGATTGGGTAAATAAATTTGGATATTTTTTACAAATTTTAGATAATTCTCCTTCAAAATATAAAAAAGTTTCATCTAAAATCCCACTGTTTTTATAACTCTCCAAGATATCCAATACTTCAAGCCCTGCTCTTGTACTGAGATAATTTCCACCGAAAGTGCTTCCATGATCTCCTGGTTCAAATATATCCTTATGCTTTGTCATGACTGCTCCTATAGGAACTCCGCCGGCTAGCCCTTTTGCCAAAGTTATGATATCTGGTTCAATCTCATACAGGTTTGTTGCCAAAAATTCGCCACTTCTATATATGCCTGTTTGAACTTCATCTACAATCAGCAACAAGCCTTTATCTTTTAAAAAAGTCGCCAATTCCTGTATCTCTTTTTTCTCAAAAGGCTGAACCCCACCTTCTCCTTGCACAAGTTCAATCATAACTGCGATAGTTTCATCATCAATACTCTCATAAATCTTTTTTATATTTTTATCAAATGAAAAACCATCAGGATAAGGACTAAATTCTGATTTATGAAAACTTGTCTGTCCTGTAGCCTTTACAGTAGTAATCGTTCTACCGTGAAAAGAATTTTCTAATGTAATTATTTTAAATTTTTTATTTTTAAATTTTCTCTCACCATATTTTCTAGCCATTTTTATAGCACCCTCATTTGCTTCTGCACCGGAATTTGCAAAAAAAGAAGCCATATCAAAACCACTAAGCTGTGCTAACTTTTTGGCGAGTTTTGCTTGTGGCTCAATCATATACAAGTTTGAAATATGTGTTATATTTCTCACTTGGTCACAGATAGCCTCCGCTACTCTAGCGTTGCCATGTCCCACACTGACAACACCAATACCACTGGTAAAATCTATATAATCTTTCCCTTTGTCATCATACAAAGTTGCATTGATACCTTGTTTAAAATTAACATAATTTCTAGCATAAGTATGCAATACAAAATCTTTATCCATTCGTTCATACATGTAAGCATCCTTTAAAAATAAATTGATTAATTATATCTAATTTTACTCAAGTTGAGGCAAATGCCACTTTTTATTGTAAGCTAAAAGCCTAAAAATCAAACCAATAATAAAAACAAAACTCAATGAAAATATATTTATACTATTATAAATATTTAGTATATAAATCAACAAACCAATCAGCAAAGATATGGTTCCATACAGTTCACTCGTAAGAAGAAAAGGAATTTTATTTAGAAGCATATCCCTCATCACGCCTCCTCCTGTAGCTGTTATTACCGCCAAAAAGGAAACTCCAAAAAAATTAAATCCCGCATATAACCCGACTAATGCCCCAGAAATTGAAAATGAAATCAAACCAATCGAATCACTGAGTACAAGATATTTGCTTTTTTCTATTTTGCTTTTTTTATGAAGTTTAAACACAATACTAAAAAATAAAACTGCAACAACTATCACCACAGGATAATAATTAATAAATGCAAATGGCATTTTACCAGCTACAATATCTCTTATAACTCCTCCACCAAGAGCAGTCAAAAAAGAAGCTATAAAAATACCAAGAATATCAAGTCTATCCTTAGTAGCAATATAAAAACCACTAAGGGCAAAAGAGACAATACCGATGAAATCTGCCATATCCAATAAAAATGTATCACTAATCATATGCTATTCTACTATATATTTAAATCTGGTCTTGGTTTATCTATATGAAAACCTTGTGAATAATCTATACCGATGTTTTTCGCAGCAGATAAAACAGTGCTCGAGTGGACAAACTCCGCTACAGTCTTAATATTTAGTTTTTTAGCAAAATTTACAATGGTTTCTACGATAATTTGTGCATTTTTGTCAGTATCAAGATTTCTTATCAAGGAGCCATCGATTTTGATATAATCCGGGTTCATTACAATCATATATGAAAAATTTGAAAAACCACTACCAAAATCATCAATAGCAATTTTTCCTCCATGCCTTTTTACTTCATTAAAAAATCTCAAAACTTTTTTAAAGTCAGTAACTTTCTCTGATTCCAATAATTCAAAAGTCACTCTTGAGCCCATATTTGAAGTAATCAATTTATCCATGATAAAAGTATATATTTCTTGATTTATTATATCTTCAAAAGACAAATTTATACTAAATTCAAAATCATTATTAGCAAAAATTGCAAATGTTTTGTTTATAATTGTTTTCGTAACTTGATCATATACCTTAATTGTTTTAGAAACTGGTATAAAATTATCTGGTGAGTGAATAATTCCATCCTCATCAATTAATCTGGCAAGAGCCTCAAATTTTACAACTTTTTCTGTTTTATTGTCAATAACAGGTTGAAAATATGGAATAAGTCCAGAATTTTCTATCGCATTTCTTATTTTTATAGCATATTTTAAATTACTCTCATATTTATTGCCTATTTGCATGCTATCTTCATATATCCAAAACTTCAATTTTTCCTCTTTGGCATATCTTAGCGCCATATTTGCTTTTGAAAATATATTATCAATGCCTGACCCAGCGGAACTTGCTAAAGTCAAATCAATATAGATTTCAGTATTTGCATATAAAAATTCAAAATGAGATATTTTTTTTGAAAGTTCTTTCATATAAGCTTTTAAGCTATAAAAATTTAATTTTTCATTTAATAAAATGGCAAATTCGTCACCTGCAATTCTATAAACTGGAATATCACTTAAAGTTTTTTGTATTTTTTGTGCAACTGACTCCAAAATAAAATCACCAATCATAAAACCATAAAAATCATTTAAAATTTTGAAATTATCTATGTTTAAGACAATCAATGTACAGTTTGTATTATCTTCTAAATCAGCTCTTAATTTATATAAGTTTGGCAAGGAGCTAAGATGATCAGTGTAGAACTGATCTATAAGTTTTTGTTTTGTATATTCTAGCTCTTTTTGAATTTCTGCAACATTATTATTCATTCTTATTTCATTATACAAAGAGAACTCCTTCCTTAAACCATCATCTTTATGTTAATTCTATCAAAATATTACTAAAATGGACAGAAAAGTATAAATAATGATACAATATATAGTTATTAAAAATATTTTATACAGAAGGTGTCATGAATTTTAATGCTTCACAAAAAGAAAATTTTAATATGCAAAATCTTTTGGATCGTCTTACTGACACATATTATAAAGCTGACGAAACAGGAAAAATAATTGAAATCTCTGCTTCGATTGAATCTTTATTGGGATACAAACAAGAAGAAATGATTGGTCAAAGCATAAAAGATTTTTATCTTAACCCTGATGAGCGCCAAACAAAACTAGCAAATTTTAATCAATCAAAACGCTCACAACTTATTGAGGCTCAACTCAAACATAAAGATGGAAAAAGTATTTGGGTAGCAGCAAATTCACAAGAGTGGTATAAAAACGATGGCAGTTTCGGCGGTATTGAAGGTGTGATTCGTAATGTTGATAATGAAAAAAAACTTTTTTATGAGTTAAAGAAAAGTGAAGAGAGATTTCGAACTCTTTTTAAAATATCTCCGGCTGGCATAGTCTATTTTGATACTCAAGGTATTATTATAGATTGCAATGATGCTGCTTTACAAATATTTGGGGCAACACATAAGCAATTATGCGGTTTTAATCTTCTTCAAAAACTTCAAAATAAAGCATTACTTTTAGAGATTAAAAAAGTATTAAAAGAAGGAAAAGCTCGTTTTCAAGGTTATTATCAATCGATAACTGGAAAACAGAAAAGTTATATCGATGTAGATCTTCAAGCAGTTCGAAATGAAAAAGGTGAAATTGTTTTTGCCATGGGGTTATTATTTGATAGACTGATTGAAAAACAAGCGATTGAACAAGCTAAAAATGAATCTTTGAGAACCCAGCGTTATCTTGATATTGTACCGATAATTATTGTATCTCTTGATGACCAAGCTAAGGTATTGCGTATCAATAAAAGAGGAGTAGAGCTTTTAGGAAAATCAGAAATAGAAGTTCTTGGTAAAAATTGGTTTTCACTAATACTCTCAGATAAAGAACAAGCAGCAGCTATAAAAACTTTTAATGATATGATGCAAAAGTCTATAATAATGCCGGAATACCAGGAGAATACTATCATAACACCTACTGGTGAACACATAATAGCTTGGCACAATAAAACCATCAAAGATGGAAATGGTAAACTAACCGGAATATTATCAGCAGGTGAAGACATTACGAAAATTAGATATTCTGAAAAACAATTACACTATTTAGCTTTTAATGATTCACTTTTAAATATACCCAATAGATTTTTGCTAAAAGAGCGTATCAGTAATGCCATCAATCGCTCACAAAGAAATAAAGGAAAATTTGCTGTTATTTTTTTAGATTTAGATGATTTTAAACTCATAAATGACACTTATGGTCATGATGAGGGTGATAATGTTTTAAAAATGACAACAGAAAGATTACAAAATATTATCAGAAAAGAAGATACTTTGGCTCGTTTTGGCGGAGATGAATTTGTCATTTTAATGGAGTCCATAAATACCGCAGAAATAGTTGCTAATATTGCACAAAAGATTTTAGGTGTTTTTGAAAAACCTTTTAATGTTGATAACAAACCCCATTTTCTAGGTATCAGTATTGGTATTTCCATCTATCCTGATGATGCCACAAATAGTGATATCTTAATCAGTTCGGCAGATGCAGCCATGTACCATGCTAAAAGAAAAGGGGGAAACCGCTTTGAGTTTTTTACGAAAGGACTGACAAAGACGCTTCAAAAGCGTATTCGTTTTGAAGTAGAATTAAGAGAAGCGATTGAGTTAAAACAATTTGTGCTTTACTATCAACCACAAATTAATCTACAAACTCAAAAAATATCGGGTTTTGAAGTACTAATACGATGGGAAAATCCTAAAACAGGTCTCATCTTTCCAGATGAATTTATTAGTATTTTGGAGCAAAATAGACTTATTATTCCACTAACTCGCTGGATTTTGATTCAAGCATGCTCGCAAGCAAAATCATGGATAGATGAAGGTTTGTTTGATGGTAAAATTGTAGTTAATATATCAGGCGTCCATATGGAAAATGGCAATATTGTAGGGGACATACAAGAGGCACTGGAAATTTCAAAATTACCTTCAAAATATCTCGAAGTTGAGATAACAGAATCAGTTTTGATGATGAATGCCAATAAATGGAAAGATATTTTTTTACAAATTAGAAAAATGGATATTTCAATTTCAATAGATGATTTTGGCACAGGATATTCTTCTTTGAGTTATTTAAATACATTTCCACTCAATATTTTAAAAATAGATAAATCTTTTATTGACAATCTCGCAACACATACAGATTCAAGAGCTATCGCAAAAACTATTATTTCTTTAGCCAAATCGCTTAATCTTCACACACTTGCAGAAGGTGTAGAAAGTGTAGAGCAATTACAATGGTTAAAAAGTCATAAATGTGATTTTGCTCAAGGATATTATTATTCACGACCGCTAAGTGCTGATAAAGCAACTCAATATTTGAATGACAATACTTAAGAAACAAAAAACACACTAATTAAGCTTTATTTTATCATTATGATTTTTTCTGTTATCTTTATTATATTAATATTAATTAAAATGAATAGTTATGCCTACTAACCTTATAAAAAGCACTATATCGATAACCTTTTAGAAAAGTAAACTTACATGGGGCAAAAATGTTAAATTTTTTGATTTTACTTATAGCTTTGTCGCTATTGTTAGCATTGATTAGGTTTTTGAAAGGTCCGACTCTTGTCGATAGAGTTGTTGCTTTTGATTCGATGAGCGTCATAGTTACTTCACTGCTTGTGGTTCTTTCTTTCTATTTTCACAAGAGTTTATACTTGGATGTTGCATTTGTTTTTGGATTGACAGGATTTATAGGTACTGTAGTATTTGCCAAATTTTTAGATAAGGAGCTTTAATGCTAAGTATCTTAGGGTATATTCTTGGTTTTTTAGGGGTAATTCTATTTTTCATTAGCGGTATTGGCCTGTTGCGTATGCCAGATACTTTAACTCGTATGCAAGCCGCTACTAAGGCTTCTACACTGGGATCACTTCTTGTAATTTTATGCATAGCTTGTTTTGAACCACAATGGACATTTAAACTTATAGTATTGGGTGTGTTCATACTTGTCACAAATCCTATATCATCTTCAATCTTGGCCATGACTACTTATAAAAGATTTTATAAACATATTTATAACACAAGCGGTGCAGATGCTATAAAAGGAGAAGACAAATGATAGGGTTAATGATTTTATTTACTTTTGCCTCTATAATAGTAGTCGCCTTATATGCGATTTTAAGTAAAGATATAACTCAAGCTGTAATACTATTTATGGGAGTTGGTCTCGGCAGTGTTGTGCTATTTTTCATATTTCAAGCTCCAGATGTTGCACTTACTGAAGCAGTAATCGGAACTGGGCTAAGTACGGCTATATTTTTATTGGGAATAAGACATACTTCAGTGGATAAGGAGATGGGGTCATGAATTTAAAAAAAGAATTTAGGTTAAAACATATCATACTCTCATTACTTTCTTCCGCTTTGATGCTTTCTATTCTTGGCTTACTCTTACATGTAAAGACTAGTTTGCACAAAAGTGTTGGGGATATAATCTTATCTTTAAATATGGAAACAGCGACTGCGAACGCAGTAACTTCAGTAGTTACATTTTTCAGGGGAATTGATACGGTTGGTGAAGTAACTGTTCTTTTTTTGGCAACTACCGGTATAGCTTTGATGCTTTCAACTTCTCAAAGAACTCATGAAAAAATTTCACGACAAGGTAGCTTCATCTTAAATGTTGGAAGTAAACTTCTACTAAATGTAATTGTATTATTTGGTGTATATATAATTATCCACGGTCACTTAAGTCCAGGTGGTGGTTTTCAAGGCGGTGTTGTTATCGCAACTGCTTTTCTTTTGCTATTTTTAGCTAATCCAAATATAAATTTAAAACACTCAATCTTAACTCTAGGAGAATCACTTAGTGGTGTTGCTTATGTTTTAATTGCAATTATTGGTTTATTTAAGATGAATATTTTACTTGGCAATTTTTTACCTCATCCAGTTAGTGAGATTGGAGAATTAGTAAGTGGCGGTATTATTCCACTTATCTATATAATTGTAGGCATAAAAGTTGGTAGCGAGATGAGTGTAATCGTAGAATATTTCGTAAAAGAAGAAAGTCTGGAAGAGGTGTCAAATGCTTGATTTTTTTAATTCTAATGAAACGATTCATTTTATAATTATTGTGGGCTCTATGTCACTGTTTACTATTGGATTATATGGTGTATTTACACAAAAAAATTTGGTAAAAGTTTTAATATCATTTGATATTATGGAAAGCGCTTTGTTTTTGTTTTTTATAGGCTTGCATTATAACTTTGGTCTTGTAGCTCCTATCGTAGATAAAAATCTTAAAACTTTTACAAATATGGTAGATCCCGTTCCTCAAGCGATGATACTTACGACTATCGTTATTGGGTTGGCAGTTTTAGCACTTGGATTGTCATTTGGTATTGAGTATTTTAGACTCACAGGTATCAATGATATATCAAAAATGAATGAATTAAGGGATTAGCATGAGTTTAGGTTACTATTTTTTATTACCAGTAATTTTTTCATTTTTAACTCCTTTTTTTAAAAAATTTGGATCACTCAGCTTAAGAGGTAGTTCGGTTTTACTAAATTTACTTCTATTTTTGCAAACATTAAAATATACTCAGATGAGTATGCCTCAGA
This sequence comes from uncultured Campylobacterales bacterium, assembly GCA_964650375.1. GTDB lineage: Bacteria > Campylobacterota > Campylobacteria > Campylobacterales > Sulfurospirillaceae > JAADIZ01. The sequence goes on from CAZYTB010000052.1 coordinate 8,282, forward strand.
TTTCACAGTTTTCAATAGCACCTCCAATAGGAATTGCCTTTATATTAGATAATTTTTCATTACTGTTTTTATTGATTTTTACATTTTCCGGTTTTATGGTTTCATTATATATGCTTTGGTATTTCAAGGTTAATAATAGCAAGAATGAGACTAGATTTTATGTATTTTTCAATATGCTAATAGCAGGCAGTATTGGTATGATACTTAGTTGTGATATATTTAATCTTTATATATTTTTTGAAATTACAGGCATATGTTCATATGCATTGACTGCTTATAATAAAGACAAATTAGGACTTGAAGGCGGTATCAAATATCTCATCATCGGTTCAATCGCTTCTATATTTATAGTTTTTGCTATTATGCTTATATATTTGCAAATTGGAACCTTAAACATTGGTTTAATTGCCCAAAGATATAGTGAAATTGATCCAAAAATTGCAGTCTTGATAGCTTTGATGCTTTTCATAGGTTTTGGTACAAAAGCAGAACTTTTTCCGATGAACTTCTGGGTTCCGGATATTTACCAGGGAAGTAGTGCGCATGTAAACGGACTTTTTAGCTCAGTAGTAGCAAAAGCCTATCTGTTTGTATTTTTTCATCTATTTTATCTATTTGGATTAAATACCAAATATATGCTTCTTGTTATGAGTTTAGGAGCAATCACATTCTTTGTTTCAGAATTTACAGCACTTAATCAAAAAGATATAAAAAGGCTCTTTGCATACTCAACTCTAGGACAACTTGGTATTTTATTTTTGGCACTTGCCTCAAATTCGAGTGAGACAATCTCAGGCGCACTTTTTTATCTAGTAAGTCACTCCCTTTCAAAATTGATGATATTTTTGGCACTTGGTATCATAATAAGCAAATTTAAAGATACAAAAATTACTATCGTAGGTGACTTTAAATCAGTATTCTTAACTATTGTGTTGATTATCGGATTTTTATCAGTTTTAGGGATTCCCCCATTTAGTGGGTTTGTCGGCAAAATTCTGATACTCAAGGGTTTTGCTATTGCTCATAATTATATAGCAATCGCATTTATACTTTTAATTTCAATCGTCGAAGCAGTTTACTTTTTTAGGCTCATCGCTTTGATGTTGGATAAAAAAAGAACAAAAACAAGTGTGCCGGTTAGTTTTGTAAACTACGCGGTTCTGTCAATCTTTGCTAGTTTGATATTGTTATTTGGGGTTTATCCTTCCTTGCTTATTCACTTTACAGATTTAGCTACAAATGCCTTATTGCATCCACAAAGCTATCTAAATTATGCACTAGGAGTTAGACTATGAATTCTATATTTTTATTGCTAAACTTATTGCCTATACTCTTTTTGTATCAATTAGGTGGTGATTTACATGTAAGCATCAATCTAACAAAAGAATTTACATTAAGCTTAGTACAAACTCCACTTGGTACTTTCTTTGCATATTTGAGTTTGATTTCATTTTTATTGGTAATAATCGCACAAAAAAGTAAAAAACTTTCTTTTAGCTACTATGCCTTGCAACTTTTACTCTCATTTGCAATGTTCACTATTGTTTTTGCCGGTGATTTTATCACATTCTTTATCGGTTGGGAAATTATGACTTGGAGTAGTTATTTCCTCATCTCAAAATCTAACAATATGGACATGAAAACTTTACAAAAATACATACTTTTTTCACTTACTTCCGCTTTTTCTTTGATTGCGGCTATGGTTATAGTGTATGCATTTACAAATTCATTTGATTTTGGAGTGATTTCAAGTTCCTTTAAATTTATACCTTTCAATATAAAAGTTACAATCATTGTTCTATTTTCTCTTAGCTTCTTCATAAAAGCTGGTGTGATTGGGTTACATTATTGGGTAGTAGATACTTATGCTAAAGCACCTGATCTTTTTAGTGCAATTCTCTCGGCTGTCATGTCAAAAATGGGAATATACGGATTATTTTTGATTTACGGAAATATCGTTGGTTTTAATGAATTAAGAGATATGTTTGGCACTATATTAAATGGCACAAATTTTGGTTATGCATTAGCATGGATTGGAGTTGCCACATCAATCATCGCCACATTTAAAGCAATCACTCAAGATGAAGTAAAAAGATTATTAGCATACTCTTCAATCGCTCAGCTTGGATATATCATAGCAGTTATTGGACTTGGAACATCTTTTGGTATTGCAGGCGCCTTATATCATACTTTGATTCATACTACTATTAAATTGTTATTATTTATAAATGTAGCGGCAATTATAGCTGGTACTGGCAAAAGTAGATTTAGTGAACTTGGTGGTCTTGTATATAAAACCCCCGTATCTTTTGTTATGTTACTGATAGGCATCATAGCACTTGCTGGTATGCCTCCACTTGGCGGATTTGCTTCTAAATTTATGATTTACAATGCAATGATAGATACAAAATTTGCTTTAGTACTTGTAGCTATGTTGTTTTCTGGAGCTGCTTCATTTTTGTATTGTTACAAACTTATTTATGGTATCTATCTCGGTCATCCAAACTCAGATAATTTAGAATCGCAAAAAGAAGTTCCTGTGAGTTATCTTGTACCTCAAACAGTTTTAGCTTTAATACTAGTTGGAACGGGTGCATTTCCAGGAGCATTTATAAAAGTAATAAATCCTATATTAAAAGAGTTTTTACTTAACCCTATTCCTTATAGCGGCATAGAAGTTATGCATAGTGCTGTTGGAGATTTCAATGGCTTTTTCATTATAAGTGCATTTGTGATTATTTTTGTCTTGATTTTGCTTTTAATTTGGAGATTAAAATCTAAAGCCAAAAACAATTTAAATAGGTTTGATATAAGCTATTGTGGTGAAGTGCCTAATAAAAAGATTCCATTGCATTATGGATATGGCTTTGGAACTGAATTACATAGGATAAAATTTGTCAATGCCATACTAAAAAGAAGTTCATCTCATTTTTATGAAGCACTAGCAACACAAACCCAAAAAACATCAGGACTGTTAAGCAGGATGTATTATGGCAACATTCACAATACAATGATAATTATACTATTGTTTTTCAGTGTATTGTATTTTATAGGAGTTAATTAATGATTTTTCAAATTATTTTACTTATCATGCTGGCTTATGTAGTTGGTTTTATATATTTTGGATTATACAGAAATATAACAGCTAGAATTCAAGGCAGATATGGTCCTACTGTTTATCAATCATTTTATGATAGTATAAAATTGTTTTCAAAGAAAAGCAGTGTCTCATTTGGCTGGATGTTTTATCTGGGACCAATAATTATGGCAACTGGTGCAATTTTAACACTTATACTTGTGCCGCTCTTTAACGATAGTGATTTTTTAAGAAGCGTGACTTCTCAAGGAAACTTGTTCTTACTGTTATATCTTATGGTTTTAGGACCATTAGGCAATGCACTGGCAGTTGGAGCTGGAGGAAATCCTTTTGGTGTTATGGGTGTTGTTAGAGGACTCACCAGGCTTATAGGATTGGAACTTCCTTTTTATATAGCTATAGTTGGGCTCATTATCGCTTCAAACAGTAGTGATATAGTTCATATCATAGATTTACAAAAAACTACAGGCTTAAATATAGTAGTTCATCCTTTGCTATTTATAGCTGCTATGATTTCTATGGTTGGTTTTTTTGGAGAATCACCATTTGATATACCAGGAGCTCCGCAAGAGGTATATTCTGGTCCTAGGACGGAGTTTAGCGGTAAATTTTTGGCACTTCTTATGAGCCAAGGTTCAATCTTTGCTTTTGCAAAACTTGTCTTGATAACAGACCTATTTTTAGGCGGAGCAGATTCACTTTGGATGTTGGTTTTTAAAACATTTGCTATTTTTGTATCTATTATTTTTATAGGTATAGTTTATGGAAGATACAAAGTAGAACAAGCGGTTGATTTTTTAATGAAAATACCTACACTAATCGGAGTAATCGGATTAGTTAGAGTTATTTGGTTTGGATAAAAGGGGATAAAATGGAAATCGGATTTCATGGTGATGAATTCACTTGTGACATGGGTGCAAAACATACAAAAAGTGCTCAATCTCTTATAGAAGAAGCAATAAGTTGGTTTAGAAGTAGAAGTATATTTGTAGTGGCTTATGGAACAGGTTGTGGAGCTATAGAAATGCCTCCAACTTTTACAAGTAGATATGATGCTGAGAGGATGGGTGTAATAGGCGTTGCTACCCCTAGACAAGCTGATTTGATAATTTTATCCGGATATTTAGCATACAAAACATTACGAAGAGTTATAAGAACTTATGAACAAATGCAAAGACCAAGATTCGTAATCACTTTAGGAAGTTGTCCTATAAACGGTGGAATGTACTGGGATTCATACAATACTATTAAAAAATTAGATGACTACATTCCAGTTGATGTCTTTGTAAATGGCTGTATGCCTCGTCCTGAAGCTGTTATAGAAGGTTTTATGCTTCTACAAGAGCGAATAAAAAATGGAGAAGAAGCTGGATGGGAAAAATACGACAAAGATTTTGAATTTTACAAGGACAATCAAAAGAGAGTTTTAGGTGGACATGTAGATCCGGCTTACGAAACTGATTGGTATAATATGAATAGCGGAGGTGTTGCATGACAGATCTCGCATCTAAACTGGAAATACTTTCATTAGAACTTGTTCAAAAAAATGAACATCTTTATAAAGTAGTAGCTGATATAAAAAGTCTAGAATCTCTACTGCTTAAATTTTTAAATGAATTTAATTATATCACTTTGGACTCTATGAATTGCAGAGATGATTTAGAAGATGGAGTTTTTACTATAACATATTGTCTTCAAACCGAAAAAAGAAATCATATAGTCATGATACAAACAAGTATTGAGCGAGAAAATGCGACGCTGCCCTCAATACATACAATTTGGCCTCAGGCTGAAATCATGGAAAGAGAATTACATGAAATGTTTGGCATAGACTTTCCCGGACACCCTACCCTCATAGACTTTGCTCTTGAATATTGGGAGAATATGCCTCCCATGAGAAGGGATTTTGACACTTTGGAATTTGTAAATAGTATGGATCCATTTAGAGGACAAAGAGATGACAACCTTGATGTCAAAAAGGAAATGAAAAAAAGAAGAGAAGAGAAAAAAGCTGCAAAACTTAAGGCTGAGCAGGAAGCTGCAGAAAAATCAGAAGAAAACAGTTTAAACGAAGAGGTGCCAGCAGATGAATAATGATGCACAAAAAATAATTACAATATTTCATGGGCCTCAACATCCTGGAATCACAGGGAATATGAGTGTAGAGCTTGATTTGATTGGAGAAACTATACAAAGAGCACAAACACATGTTGGTTATCTTCATAGGGGATTTGAAAAGTTGATTGAACGAAGAACGATAGTACAAGGTTTTACTATCGTATGCAGAATATGTGTACCTGAGCCTGATCCAAATGAAGAAAATTACGCAAGAGCAGTTGAGACTTTGACCGGATTAGAGATTAGTGAAAAAGCAAAATACATAAGAACGATGGTCTTAGAGATGGCTAGAATTGCAAATCTATTTTTATGGATGGGTGGACAAGCTGGTTCTATCGGACTTGGACTAATTCCTCAGTGGTCAGTTTGTGACAGAGATTATATGCTGGATCTTTTTGAAGAACTAACGGGGGGAAGAGTTTATCACATGTACGCATTTCCTGGCGGAGTAAGAAGAGATATTCCTGATGGATTTTTAGATAAATTATCTGATTTGCTGGATTATTATGAAAAAAGAATACCGGTATATAACAACACTTTTTTTGACAATATAATCTTCAAAACAAGAGCCATAGGTGTAGGAATTGTAAATAAAGAAGAAGCACTTAAAAATGCTTATGTAGGGCAAGCGTTAAGAGGTTGTGGTATCAAAAGAGATGTAAGGAAGGATATGCCATATCTTATGTATGATAAGCTTGATTTTGATATTCCAATCCAAAATGATGGTGATGTTTATGCAAGAGCGCTTGTTAGAAGAGATGAAATTCTACAATCTATTCGAATTTTGCGACAAATTATAGAACAGATGCCTCATGAGGGAGAAATTTTACAAAAAATCCCAAAACATAGAAGATTCACTCTTCCTAAAGACGATACATATGTGCAAACTGAAACCGCGAGAGGTTCTATGTCATATTATATGGCAGGAGATGGAAGTGAAAAGATAAGAAGAATGCAAGTAAGAGGCCCTTCTTTGATACACGGTTTCACACTACTTGAAAAGATGCTATTAGGTTCACAACTTGCAGATGTTGCGATGACTATGAACTCTTTGGGTATTTGCCCACCAGAAATAGAAAGATAGGAGAAGATTTTTATGGCTATAGACATAAAAGGTGTTTTATCACCGCTTAGTGCGATAGGAACTCTATTTGAGCACCCAAAAACAATAACTTACCCGCAAACCAAAAGAGAATTTCCAAAAATGTACAGAGGTTTTCATATCAATAAACTGGAAGATTGCATTGGTTGTGCTAATTGCCAAGATGTATGTATGAATGAAGCAATTGACATGATAAAAGCTGACAAAGAATATAATCCTAAAAACTCCAGTGGTTGTATTCCCAGGATTGATTACGGTAGATGTTGTTGGTGTTCTTTGTGTACTGATGTTTGTCCTCCTAACTCCCTAAAACTAGAGAGAGATTGCATACATGTAGGAAGAAGTGGGGATAACTTTTTATTTATGCCAATCAACAAGGATAGGTCATGAGATTAACATTTTGGACAATTTTTCTTTTCATAATTTGGGTAGCTTTAACTATGAGTTTCAGCAATCAAGAGTTGATTACTGGTTTTGTTGTTTCATTCACAATAGCAATTTTGTATGTTAAAAATTATGAAAAAGTGCATGAATTTAGATTTAGACCCATAATATATATAAGATATTTGATTATATTTATCAAAAATTTAATTTTATCAAATATAGATGTTGCAAAAAGGGTAATAGATCCAAAGCTTCCTATAAATCCAGGAATTGTTGCAATAAAAACAAATCTAAAAGAAGATTATAAGAAGCTAATACTGGCAAATAGTATAACGCTAACACCTGGAACAATCACCATGGATGTGCAAGAAGATACTCTTTTTATCCACTGGATTGATGTAACTACAACAAATATCCAAGAAGCGTCACAAGAAATAGCTGGGGATTTTGAAAAAATTTTGATTAAATTATAAATCTCATAAATCAGATGACTCTTTTATCTAATTTTTTCTCAAGTTTCTTGTTTAGTTTTTTAGTGGCATT
>CAZYTB010000053.1:0-15325 GCA_964650375.1 uncultured Campylobacterales bacterium
GGCGACATAGCCAAGTGGCTAAGGCAGGAGCCTGCAAAGCTCTGATCCCCGGTTCGAATCCGGGTGTCGCCTCCATTTTATTTACATTTTATTTCTCATTCATATAAAGCAAAGCTTCATATGAATTCAGTCACTAAAGCTTCGACCTTGTCGAGAAAACGGTGTCTGTATTTGAGAATTTGATCACTTTTATTGTCGGGAGATGGCAGAGCTTGGTTTAATGCACCGGTCTTGAAAACCGGCGAGGGTAACACCTCCAGGAGTTCGAATCTCCTTCTCCCGGCCATTACTTTTTGACCCCCTAAGCTATATATATGATATAATGTTGAAAATTTTAAGAAAAAAATAAGCTCTAATGCCTATCATAGTATTTAGCTTGATAGCTATTTTATTATTTATATTTAAAAGAAGAATTCCAAAATGAAAAAACAGAAAATTATTGTATTTTCGGTCATATTTTTAATCATAGCGTTTGTTTTGGCTAATGATTTATACAAAAATCACCAATTTAAGCAATATGGTTCAATGGTAAAGAAAAATTCATCTTCTCTAGTGAGGGATTATTCAATAACAAAAGGCAACAAAAATGCCAAAGTTCAGTTAGTTGAGTTTTTTAACCCAGCTTGTGGAACTTGTGCATATTTTCATCCTTTGGTGGATAAACTCATGGAACAATATAAAGGCAATATAAAATTAATTCTAAGATATACTCCTTTTCCTCATGACTCAGATTATGTAATTAAAATGCTAGAAGCCTCAAGGAAGCAGGGAAAGTTTTGGGAAACTTTAAATCTAGTATTTAATAATCAAAATATTTGGATAAGTGGACATCAGCTTCATCCTGAAAAACTTTGGAAACTTTTACCAACAATTGGCATCAATATAGATAAGTTAGCACAAGATATGAAAAATCCTGAAATTGATAAAATTATATCTCAAGATTTAGCAGATGGTAAAAAATTAGGTGTCAACCAAACTCCGGAATTTTTTGTAAATGGAAAACCTCTTCAAGAATTTGGTTATGAACAGTTAAAAGAATTGATAAACTCAGAACTTAAAACACACAATTGAACACGGTTGATTCATATAAGGAATATTTATTGCCACCAAAAGGATATGAAAAAAAATCAAATTATGCGAAAAATTAAAGAAATTGATGAAAAAGAAGAAGCTTGAAAAGTTATTAGTATGAATCTATTGCGTTATAATTTCTTCTTTTGTGAAATTTATTTTATTTTATAGTATAATTATAAAGAGCGAGTGTATCATTAATAATGAAAGTAGCGATATGGAAAAAAACAGTGAATTTCAAGATCATCTTTACAATGCTGAATTAGGGATTAAGTTTTCTCAAAATTATATTGCTGAAAAATATTATACTGGAAATGGTATTCCTAAAGATTATAAACAGGCAATATATTGGTTCAAAAAAGCAGCCATTCAAGATTGCGCAAGTGCTCAATACAATCTTGGAAGAATGTATCTCAATGGCGAAGGTGTTGTTAAAAATAAAAATGAAGCAGAACATTGGTTTAAAAAAGCGGCTGAGAGAGGGGACATATATGCACAATATAATCTTGGCACAATGTACTATAATGGAGAAGGCGTAACACAGGATTTTAAGAAAGCAGCATATTGGTATAAAAAAACTGCTGAACAGGGAGATGCGTATGCGCAAAATGCACTTGGGTCCATGTATCTCAAGAGAGAAGGTGTAGTACAAGATTACAAAGAGGCAATATATTGGTTCAAAAAAGCAGCTGGACAGGGAAATGCCCTTGCACGAAGCAATCTTGGTCGGATATATCAAAATGGGGAAGGTGTAGAGCAAGATTTTAAAAAAGCGGCTTATTGGTATGAAAAAGCGGCTGAACAAGGGGATGTAAACACACAAAACACTCTGGGTTCAATGTATCGTGATGGAGAAGGCGTAGAGCAAGATTATGAAGAAGCACTTTATTGGTTTAAAAAAGCGGCTGAACAGGGAGATATGTATGCACAAAACACTCTGGGTTCAATGTATCGTGATGGAGAAGGTGTAGAGCAAGATTATGAAGAAGCACTTTATTGGTTTAAAAAAGCAGCAAAGCAAGGGCACATGTATGCACAAAGCAATATCGGGAACATTTATAATGATGCTGGATATGTATCCCAACATTATAAAAGTGCAATGTATTGGCTTGAAAAAGCAGCCAATCAAGGAGACTCAAATGCTCAAAACACCATTGGGTCGATGTACTATGAGGGAAAAGGTGTAGAGCAAGATTATGAAAAAGCAGTATATTGGTTTAAAAAAGCAGCTAGACGAGGAGAAGCATACGCACAAAAGGTTCTCGGAGATTCATATCTTAAAAGTCAAGGTATTAGTAAGAACTGTAAAAAGGCAAAATACTGGCTTAAAAAAGCAGTTGACCAAGAATTTATACCTGCATATGACAGCATAGGGTATATGTATTTGGACGGACAATGCACGAAACAAGACTATAAAAAAGCCAAAAAGTGGCTAAAATTAGCTGCTATCAAAAATGATGTAAATGCTATTAACTTATTGGGATATATTTCAGAAAATGGGCTTGAGACAAAAAGAAGCAAAAAGAAAGCTTTAAAATACTACAAGAAAGCTTCAGACCTAGGCAGCAAAGAAGCAAAATCCAACTATTCAAGACTAAAAAAAATTAGTCTTGAATAAAGGGTACCTCTAAAACTCTTTTTTAGATTTAATACAGGTTAGTTTAGATTGTAAAAATAGTTTGTAGCTTCAACAAAACCATCAACACTACCGCAATCAAAACGCCTGCCTTTAAACTTATATGCTATTACCATACCTTTTTTAGCTTGCGCACATAATGCATCTGTAATTTGAATTTCCCCATTTTTCCCTGGTTTGGTGTTTTCAATGTTTTTGAATATATCTGGAGTCAAAATATAACGACCGATGACAGCTAGATTTGATGGCGCTTTATCAACATTTGGTTTTTCCACCATATTTGAAACCATAAAAACACCATCTTCGATTGATTTTCCTTCTATAACACCGTACTTATGCACATCCTCTGCTGGAACTTCCATGATAGCAACGATACAGCATTTATATTTTTTATAGAGTTCCACCATCTGAGTCAATATGCCTTTTCCATCAGGATTTACACAAAGGTCATCAGCAAGAACCACGGCAAAAGGGTTCTCTTTGCCTACTAGAACTTTTCCCTTATATATTGCATCACCTAATCCTTTCATTTCATGTTGAGGAGTATATGTAAAAGTACACTTACTAATTATCTTACGAATTCCATCTAAAAATACTTCTTTTGATGTGCCATAGATTTGATGTTCAAGTTCATACGAAATATCAAAATGATCCGTAATCGCCCGTTTCCCTCGTCCAGTAATGATGGCCATAACATCACATCCGGCATCCATAGCTTCTTCGACTCCATATTGTATTAATGGCTTTGTTAATATCGGTAGCATCTCTTTTGGCATCGCTTTAGTTGCTGGTAAAAATCTTGTACCATATCCTGCTACCGGGAATAAACATTTGCTTATCATATAATCGCCTTTTTTATATATTTTTTGTTTTGAGCCACATCATTTGATACGGTTCAAGTGTTACTTTTCTTGTCTTATCTACTTCATAAGATGAAAGTATATCATTTAATGGTTCCAAAATACTATCTGGGATTGTAAAACATACAGTTTTATTAGCAAAATTATGTATGGCAAGCACTCTCTCCTTTTTATCGAGTGAGTTTCGCTCAATCACAAATAATCTCTCATCTATATCAAAAAATCTAAAGTTACCAAAAGGGTTAAAGGCTGCTTCATTGATTCTGATTGATATAAGCCTTTTATAACTATCGAACATCATTTTTGCCAAGTTTCCTTGTGTTGAGAGTTCACTCTCAAGCCAATCTATATTATATTTTTCACGATTAATAGATCTATTTATTCCAGTATGTTTAACTCCATCTATATAATTTCTTGAACCCACCAAGGAATGAAAATATATACCAGGGACACCCGGCATTGCCAATACAATGCCTTGAGTTAAAAGCATCCTTTTATAGCGCAGCAAGTCATCTTCTTTTAGATGAGTGAGTGTATCTATGTAGCTACAATTTAATTCATAAGGACTCTTTGTTCCATCAACTTCCTCTTTAAATGAAACAAGGCCTCCATTGTCTTGTACATGTGAGACTAAATAATCAATCTCTTTATCACTGAGTATTCCTTTAACTGCTTGTAGTCCGATTCCATCATGGCTGGCAGTAAAATTGAAAAAACTGACTTTATCACTTGGTAAGCTAAGAGATTGTGCCCAATTTGTCAGTGTTTTTGTATTACCGTGCAAAACTGAATGTATCAGCAATGGAGGTAAGGCAAAATTATATACCATCTGTGCTTCATCATCACCATTTCCAAAATAGGAAACATTTTCATTTTGAGGAACATTTGTTTCTGTAATTATTATGACTTCAGGAGCTACTGCATGTAATACTTCGCGTATTAGTTGAACTAGTTCATGTGTTTGAGGTAAATTTACACATTCTGTACCAACTTCTTTCCATATAAAATCAATAGCATCCAATCTAATTAGTGTTGTTCCTTTTTCAATATAATAAAAAAGAAAATCAAGAACATTATATAATACTCTATGATTTTTATAATTTAAATCAACCTGATCCCTGCTGAATGTTGTCCAGATATTGTGTATTTTCCCTTTTTTATCTACAAATTCGCTAAGCAACGGCGTTGTGCGAGGGCGAAAAACCTTACTTAAATCAGTGCTTGGATCAAGCTCTATAAAAAAATCTTTAAAGTATTTGTCATCATCTAAATAAGCTTCAAACCAATCTGAGAACTGAGATACATGGTTTATAACTCCATCAACCATCAATCGATATTTGGAACTGATAATTTCTATTTCACGCCATGATCCCATATGAGGATCTACAGCACTATAATTTACAATTGAAAAGCCATCATCTGAAGAGGAAGGATGAAAGGGGAGTATATGAATAGAGTTGATAATGCCTTGTAAATGCTTATCCATAAATTCACAAAGTGTCTGCAAGGTTGGCTCATGGATACGGCTTACTTGATTCCCATAAGTGATGAGAACTACATCTTTTTGATTAAGTTTATATGGTTTGGGTTCAATTCGCTCTTTATATTCAAAAACTAAATCAACTATAGAACTTATCGCATATTCTGCAATTTCTGATGGATAAAGGTTATGAATATATTTGCAAATTACAGCTTCACTATCGGAAATATGTTTCATGCATTATCCTCTTTGACATGTGTGCTTTTATTTTTGAGCCACATCATTTGATATGGTTCAAGTGTTACTTTTCTTGTTTTATCTACTGCATAAGATGAAAGTATATCATTTAGTGGTAAGGTAATATCCTCTGGAATTGTAAAACTTACAGTTTCATTAGCAAAATTATGTATTGCAAGCACACTTTCTTTTTTATCAATAGAGTTCCGCTCAATCACAAATAATCTCTCATCTATATTAAAAAATTTAAAGTCACCAAAAGGATTAAAGGCTGCTTCATTGATTCTGATTGATATAATCCTTTTATAGCTGTCAAACATAGTTTTAGCTAAACTTCCCTGTATTGAAAGCTCATTTTCAAGCCAATCTGCATTGAGTTTTTCTCGGTTAATTGAACGATTTATTCCAGTGTGCTTAACCCCATCTATATAATTTCTTGAACCCACCAAGGAATGAAAATATATACCAGGAATTCCGGGCATCGCTAAAACTACACCTTGAGTTAAAAACATTTTCTTAAATCTTAGCGCATTATCTTCTTTTGGATGAGTGAGTGCATCTATATAACTACAGTTTAGCTCATAAGGGCTTTCCTTTCCATTTTCTTCAGTTCTAAATGAGACTAAGCCTCCATTATTCTGTACATATGAAACCATATAGTTAATATCATCATCACTGATTATTTCCTTTACTGGTCGAAGCCCAATGCCATCATGACTGGCAGTAAAATTAAAGAAGCAAACTTTTTCATTCGGAAAACGAAGAGATTGCGCCCATTGCGTTAGTATTTTTGCATTACCATGTAAAACTGAATGTATCAGTAACGGAGGTAAAGCAAAATTATATATCATCTTTGCCTCATCATCTCCATTTCCAAAATATGAAATATTTTCATTGTGGGGGATATTGGTTTCGGTTATTATAATAATTCCAGGGCTCACAGCATGCAACACTTCGCACATAAGCTGAATCAATTCATGTGTTTGGGGCAAATTCACACATTCTGTCCCTATTTCTTTCCAGATAAAAGCAATAGCATCCAATCTGATCAGAGTTGCTCCTTTTTCAATATAATAAAAAAGGGCATCTAGAACATTATATAGCACTCTGTAATTCTTATAGTTGAGGTCAACCTGATCTTTGCTGAATGTTGTCCAAATATTATGTATTTTTCCATCATTATCAATAAATTCATTGAGCAATGGGCATGTGCGAGGACGAATAACTTTGCTTAAGTCTGTACTTGGATCAACTTCTATAAAAAAATCTTTATAATACTTATCATTATTCAAGTAGGCTTTAAACCAATTAGAAAATTGTGAAACATGATTTATAACTCCATCAACCATCAAACGATATTTAGAGCTAATGTTTTCTATTTCGCGCCACGACCCCATATTTGGATCAACCGCGCTATAGTTCACAACTGAAAAACCATCATCTGAAGAAGAAGGGTAAAATGGGAGAATATGAACAGAGTTGATAATATTTTGTAAATGCTTATCCATAAAGTCACAAAGTGTCTGCAGGGTTGCTTCGTGATCACGACTTACTTGGTCACCATAAGTTATAAGTATTACATCTTTTTCGCTAAGCTTACATGGTTCATATTCAATTCTCTGTTTATATTTGAAAATTAAATCAATAATAGCGCTGATTGCATATTCTGCAACTTCATGTGGATAAAGTTTATAAATATATTTGTCTATAATTTCTTCGCTATCAGTCATTTGTTTCATGTGTTATCCTTTTCAACAAAAGCTGCAAATTTCTCAGAAAAATGAGGTAAAACAGAACGGACTGTATTCCAAGTAGAAAGAGAGGGTTCCCCCATAGGATCTTCATAGAATTCATTTGCTGCTTCTTTAATAGCTTCTTCAAATACATTCACGGCATTGATTTCTTCTATACGCTTATATCTAAGGGCATTAAGCTTACTAAGCGCACTGTATTTAGAAATTTCGAAACGACATTCTTGATGATATGTAGCTTGAAGAGTTTTAAATGATGCTTCTGAAAAAACAATACCTTCTTGAGCCATCATACGAAAAAGTGTTTTGGCAATTTCATTTGCCATTTTATATATACCATCGCCAGAGCTTTTAGAGCCTAACTCTTGATGTTTGTGTTCATAACTTTTTACAATTTCAGTCTGACAAATACGACGGGTAGAAGTATTTTTATATACTTCACTCAGTGTCGATACTTCTAGTCCCCAAGTAGGAGAGATAGCGATACCGCGGCTAAGGGATCGTATAAAAGCAAATTCACCAGAGAGAGAGTAGCGAAAACTATCCATATAATTAAGATATCGGTTATAACCAAATATTTTAGCTAGAGAATGAACTAATGGAGAATAAAAGAGTCGTGTAACTCTACCATGTAATTTGTTATTTACACGCGAATAAAACCCTTTATTAAATTCAAAATCTAATGCAGGATGGATAATAGGAAAGAAAAGCCTGGCAGGAATTTCGCGACTATAATTAAGGATATCACAATCATGCAGTGCAAAAGCATACACTTCTTTGTGGGCCAAACCATAGCCTAACATTGTCCAGACATTACGCCCTTTTCCAGGGTTATCAAGACCTGGAAAACCTTCAGCAATCAGCTCGGCATAGAGTTCTTTGATTCGTGGTCCATCATTCCAAAGCACATCAACCTTGCAAGGCAATACAGACATTAATTTTTTAACTTCTTCAAATTGCTCTTTATTGGCGCAATCAAGTCCTAATATAATTTTATAAAGATATTTTACATGTTTGAGTTCTTCTATTATGTTTTTCATAGCAGGTGTTTCAAATTCACGATACAATGCAGGAAGCAACAAAACCATATCATTGATTTTTGAATATATTATAAGCTCATCTTCCAAATCTTCAAGTGAGCGTTCTCCTAAATTTTGAAGTGTTGTTATAACCCCATTTTGAAAAAAGTCAGCCATAATTCTCTCCCTGTATTGGTTTTGGTTCGATTAGTATCATAATTATATCAAGTAAATTGTTATTCGTTGGTCCTGTAATAATTAATTCTCCGGTTTTAGCAAAAAAAGTGTTAGAATCAAAATTTTCAAGATATCGTTGAAGATTAATTTTATGTGCTTGGGCATAAGCGCGACTGCTGCTGTCTATAATCGCTCCCGCAGCATTTGAATTGCCATCAATTCCATCTGTGGCAGCACTAAGAAATGTTACATCATTCTTGTCATCAAGAAGACTTAAAAAACTCAAACATAAATGTTGATTTCGTCCACCTTTGCCATTACCTGTAACAACAACTGTAGGCTCACCTCCCAAAAGGTAACAGTGTGTTTTAGTTTGAGTCGATGTTGTCAGTTTGATAAGTTGTTTTGCAAGTTCAGTAACATTGCCTTGAAGTGGTTTATTTATGATTGTTGCGCTAACACCTGCTTTTTGAAATAAATTTTTTGCTTTTTGAAGCACTAAAGCATTGGAGCCCAATAAGTGATGATGAATATTTTCTTTTTGCTTTTTTGGTGTTTCATCCTGTTTTGCATTTTTTCCTTCTTCTAGAAAGGTTTGTATGCTTTGAGGCATTTTTTCAAAAAGACTATAAGCTTTAAGCCCTAAAATTGCATCACCAAAAGTTGTAGAATCAAAATACAATGGTGCCGAACCAATTGCATGTAAATCATCGCCAACCACATCTGAGAGAACCAACACAATGCCCTCTGCTTGTGTAAGCTTAGCTAATTTTCCACCCTTTACCTGCGAGAGATGTTTTCTTACACTATTCATAGTTTCTATCGGCATTCCGCCTTGAAGCATTAGCGATGTGGCATCTTGAAATTCTCTCAAAGTGATGTTAGCTTCAGGTAATTCAACCAAAGCTGAGGTTCCGCCCGAGAGTAGATATATAAAAAGATCTTCTTCATTAAAACTTTTAATCATATCTCTAAGAGCCATAGCTGCTTTAATACTTTTTTCAGATGGCAAAGGATGTGTACTTTGAATATATGTGCAGTTTTCGAGTTTTTCATCATACTTATAAGGACCGATGATGAGCGTTTGTGTAATTTTCCCTTTTAAGATTTTATGCACGGCTTTTGCCATAAGAACCACAGCTTTTCCAGAGCCTAAGAGATAAATATTTTTATATTTGCTTAAATCATAAGAAGTCTCTTTGATAGTAAGTAACTTACCGTTAAATTTACATTGCTGCTTTATCAATTTTTCTGGTGTTATTTGCGTCAAAAGTTTGGTAAATGTTTCTTTGAGTAATATTTTATTAGCCATAAAATATTCTTTTAATACGATATTCCATCCAGCAGGACCTGGCTTTTGCGCTTTGATAAGACCTGGAATATCGCAAGATAAATAACTGCTATCTATGTGAGGAATTAATATTGGAATATCCACACTTTTCAACATGCTAAGGTCATTAGCGCTGTCTCCAAGAGCAATAGTTGCACATGTGTATCCAAGCTTTTCTTCATAATATTTTTTCACATACCTAACAGCTTTTGCTTTATCTTGCCCTTTAGTAATAAGATGATAAAATCGTCCACCTTTTACAACCTCTAAAGCATCTTTATTTGCCATTTTTTTTAGTTTTTCCAACTCACTTATATCATCAAGGATAAAAGGTTCTGTAAAAATTCTCTTTTTTGCATTTGCTGCTTGTTCCATATCTAGACTTGTGTATTTTGAAATCTCTTTTACGCTCATATCAAAAAAGCCATGCATTGAAATATTTTGAGCATATCGAACAAAAGCCTTGTGTATTTTTTTATAGCTATATCCAAGTGGTATCATTTCATAATCACCATTATTTGGAATGAAAATGCCTGCACCATTTTCAACGATAAAAGGAGTATTGATTCTCAGTAATTTTTGCAGATAAATAACTTCATCTTTTGTTTTACTAGTAACGATAATCAAAGGTATTTGCTTGTTTTTTATAAAATCAAGCATCACTGTAGCTTTAGCAAAACTATAGGTATTGTGATCTAGGAGAGTTCCGTCGAGATCTGTAAAAATTATAGTCCGTTTTATTGATTTTTTCATAAACATACTTGTATTATATCATGATAATTAAAGTCCTATAAAATCACTTATTTGATACAATAATATATCAACTTAAGGACTTGAATGATATTTAAAACTCAAATCAAAAAAGAAAACTACTTTTTATCCCAACCTTATCAACCATTTTTTATTCTAGGCATCGTAAATGTGTTTGTTATGATGCTTATATTTGCATTGAGCTATAAAGGTGTTTGGCTAGTCCTCTTTATAATATGGGGATGGAAATATGGTAAGATTGTAATTTTTGAAAATAAAATATAACCTCAAGGAGCACTAAAATGTTTACTATCGAAAAAGAGAGTATGGAAATACTTTTATTTATATACGGATTATCGTTTTTTGTTTTAGGTATAGCGGTTCTTTTTTCTCAATCCAAAGAAAGTGAATATTCTTTTGCAAATAAAATATGGCTGCTTGGGGCTTTTGCTGTATCTCATGCCTTTGAGGATTGGATAAGTCTATTTACCTACCTTCATCCTAATGAAAAATTTATTGTTTTAGGTTATGTACAATCTTTTATATTGCTTATATCTTATATCTCTATCTTTGAATTTTCTCGTTTTATTATCAGAAAAAGTTTCGTAACTGCACAACTTCAAAAACACATAATATACAAGATATATTATCCGCCAATCATATACACACTAAGCACCATGGCTTTATTGTTTTTAATATTCGCTCACCCTACAACAAATGGAATAAATGCAGCTATTCGTTATACTTTTGGTTTTTGGGGAATTTTTATATTAGCGGGGGGTTTATATTATTATGGGGAGTCACTAAATAAAAGTCAAAATATTGACAAACTAAAATTATACTTCAAAATATCTGGCATTGCTTTTGTATTTTATGGTATTTTTTCAGCTATAGTTGTTGATAAAATATCTTATTTTCCAGGAAATATTATAAATACCAAAACATTTTTAGATACATTTCATCTTCCAGTTCAATTATTTAGAACAATCTGTGCTGTAATCATAGCGATTGCCTCTATCAAAACATTGCAAATATTTAAATATGAATTAATTGAAAAATTAAATGCTTCTTATGAAAAAATTAAAAAATTTAGTGCAAATGCATCTCATCAGATTAAAACACCATTAACTGCTATGAGGTTACAGATATATATAGCATTGAAAAAAAATAAAGAAATTGATGAATATAAAAAAACATTAATCTCTCTAGATAAAGAAATTGTATCGCTACAAGATATGATAAGCAATCTTCTTTTACTTACAAGAATGCAAGATTTAAACATAAGAGAAAATTTTGAAAAAATAGAAGTAGATACAATTTTTCTGGAAGTTTTTGAAGAATTTTCGATAATAGCAAAAAACAGAGGTGTAATTTTAGACATAGATGTTTTAGATTCTTTAAAAATCAAAGGAGAGCCAACTCTTTTAAAGATATTATTATCAAACCTCATCGACAATGCGATAAAATTTACGCCAAAAGGCAAAAAAGTAAGTATATCCTTGAGTAAATCAGAATTTATTGTGCAAGATGAAGGAATAGGAATACCTAAAGATAAATTATCCGCCATATTTGATAAGTTTTACAGAATAAATACTCCTAGCGAAGAAAATGTAGAAGGATATGGTCTTGGATTATCGATGGTAAAGCAAATAGCTCAAATTCATAGAGTAAAAATAGATGTAGAAAGTAAGCTAAAATTTGGAACAAAAATATCAATCGCCTTTTAAGGAGTATCTATTCTAAAACCATGTTTTCTGATAGTTTTGATCAGTTTCAAATCATGACCTTCATCTATCTTTTGTCTTAAGTGATGCATATATACATTTATAATATTGCTGCTGATTGCCTCATCACTTTCCCAAACTTCATCCACGATAGTTTTTATTTTTACAATATGACCTCTATTTTTTATCAATAATTCTAAAATGTCATACTCTTTAATAGTGAGTTCTATCTTTTTATTTTCACGCAATACTTCTCTTTTTTGAATATCTATTGTTAAGTTATCAATTTTTATAATTTCATCATTTTTATAGGAAGTTCTCCTAATAAGAGCATTAACCCTAGCGAGTAATTCTTCAAAATAAAAAGGTTTTGGAATATAATCGTCAGCCCCAATATTTAACCCATGAACCTTATGTTCCAAATCAATTTTAGCAGTAACCATAACAATCGGTGTTGTAATTCCAGATTCTCTAATTTTTTTGCATACTTCAATTCCATCAATTCCAGGAAGCATCCAATCTAAAACAACCGTGTCATAACTGTTTTTTTCTATTAATTCCAAACCATCTTCACCACTGTATGCTAAATCAACTACAAATCCTTCTTCTTCAAAGCCTTCTTTTGAATAGTTTGCAATTTTTTTATCATCTTCGATTATAAGTATATTCATCTTCAGCCTTTCTATAATATTTGAAAAAGTTATTTAAAAATATAAAGTAATATTAACAAAAGTTAATTTAAAACAAGGCATGTGTTAATAAAAGTTAATTTAAACTTAAATGAATCTTAATTGAATCAGTGTTATGATTTCATTATAAAATTTAAAAGGAGTTAAAGATGAATAGCAAATTTACAAAGTTGCTACTTTCAGCAGCGGTCATTGGGTTATTTTGTGGAATTGGTGCAAATGCACAAGATATGAGAAATGTGGTTGTGCCTACAAAACACAACAAGCATCTAACATTGGGTAACATAGCAGATATGCAGCCAGGGCTTGGCACTATTATGATCGAGTATAGTCATAGATTTTATGTTGCCTATTATGCTGCAAAAGACGGCAACTGGGGCTTGGCAAATTATGAAATAAAAGAAATGCCTGAGATACAAGAAGTCGGTGAAATGACACGACCGGGACACAAAGCAGAGCTTAAAGCATTTGAGGACACTTACTTAAAACCAATCCAAAAAGCAATCAAAGCAAAAAACTGGAATTCTTTTAATAACGCTTACTACGAAGCAGTGCATGGATGCAATAGCTGTCATGTTGGTGCCGGATTTGAATTTATCAGATATCGACTTCCTTCAACACCACCAGCATCATTACCAAGTTTAGTAAATTAATCTATTATAGCTCTCGACAATGCAAATCATTGTCGAGAGCCTTTACCCTATACATAATAATCTGAATCCTTTTTATCAGATACAAACATGTGTCCTGGAGCATGTGTGATTGCAAAAGGCAGTTTT
Organism: uncultured Campylobacterales bacterium; assembly: GCA_964650375.1. GTDB lineage: Bacteria > Campylobacterota > Campylobacteria > Campylobacterales > Sulfurospirillaceae > JAADIZ01. The sequence goes on from CAZYTB010000053.1 coordinate 13,504, forward strand.
ACATCTTTTAACACATTTTGTGGTGTTACACCGCATGGCCAAAATAGTGGAATTTCATCTTTTCTGATTTCCACTGCATCACCATATTCTGGTTTGTTTATATCTTTTATTCCTATCATTTCCGGATAACCCACTTGGATAGGGGTTCCGTGCATGTTGGGATAATGGCTTGTTACTACACACGCTGTGGCTACTTGCTCTTTTCTTATTGGTCGCATGGATACAACCATATTTCCTTTAAACATATCAACTGGATTTAATTTTATGGAGGTACTATACATGGGTACATTTACATTTGAATCTACATGTCTTAGGCTGATACCATTTTTTAGCAAAGAAGATTCAAAAGTAAAACTGCAGCCAATCAAAAAGAAAACCAAATCTTCATCATAATAATCCTCTATACTTGTAACAGTTTTTACTACTTCACCATTTTCTACTATATTGTATAGCGGAAGTTCATTTAAAAGATTTGCGCCTTTTGCTAAAATTTTTGAATAGTGTCCATCTTTTATAATTTCTAAAACTGGCATAGCTTTTGCATTGGCTTTTGCAAACTTTTCGAAAGAATCTGCGTATTTCTTGGGAATCACAAACATATTTGCTTGTACAAAACCATCGCAATATCCAGCTGTTGGTTTTACAAACTCGCCTTTTGCTATGAGTTTTCTTAAATCTTTTGCTTTCATTTTTTGCCTTTTCTTTACATGTAAAGAAAATTATCGCATTAATTTGATTAGTAAGTCCTAAAATTAAGCAAAGTGTGATTAAAATACTTAAATGAAAAACTTTAAAACTATAGATGAGATTATTTTACAACATTCAACCAGAAATATGGATGTGCTTCAAGCTAGATATCCTGTGCAACACTGCAAAGTTGCAGTTGAGCATTTTTTACAACTAAAAAAAGGTGTAGTTTTTTTATATACTGGCTTTTTTGTCCAATCTTACGCAGAAACTGATGGACCCCTCGGAACTTATTTCTTAGCAAAAGCTCTTTTAGAGCTAGGCTATAAGCCTCTAATTATCACAGATAAGTTTTGTGAAAAATTCTTTAAAGATATTCCCACACTTTATATGCCTCTTAATGGATACAGCGAAGTTAAGTATATGGAAATCCTTAACACATACAAACCAGTTTGCCACATATCTATCGAAAGGTGCGGTAAAAATTCAAGTGGAAGCTACACAAATATGAAAGGTGCGGACATAAGTGATTTCACGGCTCCAGTAGATGAACTCTTTACATGTGGACAAAAATTTAGCCCAACCTTTGCAGTAGGCGATGGAGGCAACGAGATAGGCATGGGAAATTTTAAAGAATATATAGAGGAAAAATTCTCACTCAAACCTAGTGTCATAACTTCTGATTTTCCAATCATAGCTTCCGTATCAAACTGGGGAGCATATGGATTTATAGCTTACCTTGAATTATTCAGCTCAAAAGAACTTTTACCAACTTTTAATGAGGTTGATGATTATTTAGGTTTCATAGTAGATTTAGGCTCAATTGATGGAGTCAGCGGTAAAAATAAAAAATCGGTAGATGGTAAAGAGTGGCATATTGAGCAAAAAATATTAGATGATTTAAAACAAGCCATTTTCCAAGAAAGAAAAAACTTTGTATAAAATATTACTTTTGGAAGATGACGAGATATTGTCTCAAACAGTAAAAGAATTATTAGAAACCGAAGGTTATGAAGTGCTAATCGCAAAAAATGGAAATATCGCACTTGACATCACATATGAGACTAAATTTGATCTGTATCTTTTAGATGTAAATGTTCCTTTTTTAAATGGTTTTGAGCTTTTGGCAAGTTTA
>CAZYTB010000054.1:0-15275 GCA_964650375.1 uncultured Campylobacterales bacterium
CATGTAAGTGTTGATGAGCCTCTTGATGCTTATGACTATGTTCAATCTCACTATCTGTTATACTACAACCGCAATCTGCGCACATATTTTCTCCTTAAAAATGTAAATGATACTTTGTATCATAAATGTTTTTCTTAACCTTATGTTTGTGAATTAAATTTGCCTTTAACAATAAATCTAAGTCCTCAAATAAAACTTCTATATCTCCATCAAATATCTTTTTATGTTCCTCATTTATGACAACCGCTCTACTGCTCATCTCATAAGCATGACTGAGATCATGAGTTGCTATAACGACACTCTTTTGAATGTCAATTATAAAATCAACAAACCATCCAGTGGCACTAGGATCCATAGCAGCCGTTGGCTCATCCAAAAGTAACATTTGCGGCTCATATACCAATATGGCGGCTAACATAACCTTTTGCTTTTCACCGCCACTTAAGCTCAAAGGCGATTTTTTCAAAAATTTTTCTATCTCGAACTGCTTTGCAATTTGCAAAACTCTATCTTCAATATTATCAAAATCAAACTCTCTTAATGAAAAAGCAATCTCATCATATACTGTTGGATTAAAAATCATGCTTTCAGGATTTTGAAATAATATACCTACTTTTTTTCTAAATTCTTTACCTATTTTTTTTCTAAGTACAAGTTCATCATCAAATAAATAGCTTCCTTCATCTGAAAAATACAATCCGGCTAGAAGTCTTAAAAGAGTTGATTTTCCACTACCATTGTTGCCTAGTAATACTATCTTTTCATTTTTAGCTATACTTAAATCTATGTCTTCAAGTGCGATTTTATCTTCATATTTGTAGCTAATATTTTCTATCTTAATCAAAAAATCCCCTTGCTCTCATAGCCATCACCCTTTGCTCTGAATCATTCATAGACTTCTTAAGAAAAAAACTAAAAACGATTTTTATAAAATCATTTTTCCTTAATCTATAATTTTTCACAAACCTTGCTTTATATGCCAATCTAAAATCCTCGAAAGTATTTTTATAAGAATAAATTTGAGAAAGAGTAATAGTCAAAAGATAACTCAAATCTTTTGAAAACGAAAAAAACTTAACAATACTAACTTTTGAGAAAAACCAAAATACAAAAAATGTGAGAGTATATACTTTTAAATTTATATACAAAATATAATACCAAGGATCAATGCCCTTAAACAAAGCCATGATGATATATCCGATACTAACTCCCAAATTAAAAAGGAAAATTGATTTAGCTACCTTTTTACTTATCCTAAAAAAATCTTTGTATGCTAAAAGAGAGAGAATAGCTAAAGATATAAGTACAAATTCTATATTTTTAAACCAGAGAAAAACAAAAAAAGTAATTATAAAAGAAAGATTAATTAGCATTTTTTCTTCCTATCTTAGACAAAATAAACAAGATTAAAAATATCAATGCAATTCCTATTAAAGCACTCAGATAATACCATAAAATCTCATTTCCACCCTTGAAAGAGTAACTAGGCAAAAGGGGTTTTATACCATATGCTTTTGCTATACCTTTTGGTAAATATCCTAAAATTTTCACATAATATTCATTTTCCCATTCTCCCCATGCAGGAGAGCTTGTTAGAAGCCCAAGAGGAACAAACAAAACAAAAACGCCTAAGATTATAAAAAATTTTCTTTTCATATTAGCTCTTTTTTATCTTTTTTTAAAAGAGGATAAATGAGCTGAGTAAAAATTCCCTCTGCGATTCCAAAAAGTAAATGTCCGCCAACCATCATAGGAATCGTAACTTTTAAACCAAATGGAAAATACAATGGATGTCCATTGTGTGTCCAAAAAATTGGTTGAATTCCCAGGATAATGGCCACAAAAAAAGAAGCTACCACCAAAGATATATATCCAGCTATAAAAGGAGCAAATTTGTATTTTTTAAGTAAATTGAAAATATAATACCCTGAAAATGAAGCTACAAATCCCATAGAAAAAGAGTTGACAGCTAGAGTCGATATACCGCCATCGCCAAAAACTACGGCTTGAATCAGCAAAACAAGAGATACTGATATAAAAGCTATCCATGGATTTATAAGGATTGCTATGAGTGTTGCACCAACTGCGTGTCCGCTTGTGCCTCCTGGAATTGGGATGTTAAACATCATAATTATAAAACTAAGTGCACTTAAGGCTCCTAGCATCGGAATAGTTTTTTCATTTAATTTGGATTTTAGTTTTTTAAATCCATATACCCACAAAGGAATGGCTACAACAAATGAAGCTATAACAGTTTCAGGAGATAGATAACCATCTGCGATATGCATGTTTTTTCCTTTTTAGTGAATAATTATTCAGTATTCTACACATATCAAATAAAGATAAAGTTAATTTTATCATTTCTTATATATTTTTGGTACCAATTATGCTATGATTCTTTATGAAATGTATAAAATGCAATAGCACAAAACTATATAAACTAAAATCTGGTCAATTAAAATGCTCTACATGTAGAGCAAAATTCAGCCCTTTTAAAATACAAAGAGATATGAACACAATCAAAGTCTTTTGCGATAATTTAAGCATAAACCAAGCGACAAATAAGCTAGATTTAAATTATATAACTATAAAAAACAGATATGATATATTTAGAAAGTTAGTGGCAAAGTATTTGGAAGATGAATATCTAGGTAAAGAAGTCGTCGAATATGATGAATACATCTACTTAGAAAAAAGTAAAAAGAAGATAAAGAAAAATATTTTTGATGCACAAAACTTTCTCACATTTCATTACGAAGATAAAGTATATAATCTACTTATGCCAAATCTAAATAGATATAAAGACCAATTTTTAGAAGATGGTGTCGATAAAGCTTATTTTAATGAATTCTCAAAATTTATGATGTTTAATAAAATAGCAAAAATTCAAAATGTTGAAAATTTAATAACAAAATTTTGGATTTTCTTTGAAGATTCTATCAAAAAATACAAAGGCATAAAAAGCGAAAATTTCTTTTATTACCTAAAAGAGATTGAGTTTAAATTCAACTACGACAGAGTCCTGCAAGAAGAGATACTAACAAAGCTCTACATGTAGCCATACAATTGTCCTACAGCTATAGAGCCATCATTGATAGGTAATTTTTGCGGAAAATAGATTTTTCTCTTATTTGCACTTTTAAGTATCTTTTCAAGTATGGTTCTGTTTTGAAAAACTCCCCCGCCCAAGGCTATATCCAAGTCATATTTATTTGAGACTTTGAAAAATATATCAACCAAGGCATTGATAAATTTTGAAGCTATCACTTTTGGATTCTCATCTTTTAACATTTGTGCAAAGATATGCTTATATCTTATGATGTTTCCATCAAGGTAAAATTCATAGCTTTCTTTTATGTTCCAATCATACAAACTCTCAATTATCAAACCACTCTCACCATCATAAGTTACGCTTTCACAAACTCCACTAAAAACTGCAACTGCATCAAATATCCTACCTACAGAGCTGCATTTTGGTGCATTTATGCTTTTTTTGTGCATTTGCTTTAGTACAGATAACTCACTTTTAGAAAAGAGCTTGGTAAATCTTTCAAAATCATTTAATTTATCATTTTTTGAAATATCGAAAATCATAGAAAGGGCAACTCGCCTTATATCCTTTATACTTCGATCCCCACCTAAAAGAGAAAAAGGTTCAAAGTATGCTACACGCTCATAAGAGGTTTTATCACAAACTAAAAATTCACCGCCCCAAATAGTTCCATCATCCCCATATCCAGTTCCATCCCATGCAACGCCTAAAACTTTTTTATCAATACGATGTTCAAACATACAAGCTAATATGTGAGCATAATGGTGTTGAACCTGATGAACTTCTTTGTTCTGTTTTTTTGCCCACTGTGTAGTAAAATAGTTTGGATGAAGATCACAAATAATAACTTCTGGATTAAAATTATAAAGTTTTTTAAATACTTCTAGTGTTCGCTGGAAAAATTCACAACTTTTTACACTATCCAAATCCCCAATATATGGGCTAAGTATGATTTGATTGTTCAAATAAAGAGCGATAGAATTTTTCTGATGAGCACCAACTGCAAGTATCTGTCTTTTTTCGCTAGACTTATATCTAAAACTTGTCGGAGTAAATCCTCTTGAGCTCCTCATCATCAAAAATTTATCTCCAATCATCTGTAGCACACTGTCATCACTAGCATTTACTATCTCTCTATTATAATCCAAATAATAGTCAATCACGCCAGAAAGAGAATCTTTTAAATCTTCTTCACAAGTTACTATCGGCTCACCAGATTTGTTTGCACTAGTGGCTAAAATAGGAATTTTTAAAATATCTAGCAACAGTACATGTAGAGGTGTGTAAGGCAAAAAAACTCCTAATCTATCTATAAAAGGCGCTATATTTTCACTTACTCCTTGAAAAGATTTGTTTTTCTTCACCAACACAATCGGTCTTTGCTGAGAAGTTATAGCCCTCTCTTCATCACTGGTTATATCGCAACTTTTTTTTACATTCTCTGCACTATCAAACATAACAGCAAAAGGTTTTGTTGGTCTATTTTTTCTTTTCCTTAACTTTTTTAGCGTTTCATCATTTGTGGCATCACATATAAGATGAAAACCGCCCATTCCTTTCATGGCAACTATATTTCCAGCTTTTATCAAATCAGCAAGCTTTTCTATAGCATCACTGTTTTTAGCAATCAGTTCACCGCTCATACTTTTTAAAAAAAGCTCTGGCCCACAATCTGGACAACTAATCGGTTGAGCGTGGTATCTTCTGTTCATCGGATTTTTATATTGGGCTTCACATTTTTTACACATCACAAAATCATTCATCGAAGTATTTACCCTATCATAAGGCACAGTTTTGATGATTGAGTATCTTGGACCGCAATTTGTGCAATTTATAAAAAAATAGTTATATCGGAAGTTATTTTTATCTTTAAGCTCGTTCAAGCAATCATCACAAATAGACATATCAGGAGAAATAAGAGTATATTTGGCAGATTTTTCACTACTTTTTTTTATCTCAAAATCAACATATCCACTAGGTTCTAATTCTTTTTTATCTACATAATCAATCCGAGATAAAGGAGGAAGCTTTACATGTAAGTCATCATCAAAGAGCCCTAAGTCTTCCACCCTACCCTCAACTTCAATCTCAACGCCCAAAGAGTTATTTAAAACATAACCAAAAAGAGAATGAGCTTTTGCGATTTGATAGACAAATGGGCGAAAACCAACTCCTTGGACTATGCCCTCTATCTTGTATCTAAATTTTTGTTTCATTATTAGAGACTTGTATAGTTATTATATTTTAGCCATAAGCATTTTGCCTATGTTTTAAAGCTACTATAACAACTAAAACTTTTTCATTTTCGATTAAATAAAAAAGTCTATAGTTACCAACTCTATATCTATAATACCCTTCAAATTCACCTTTTAATTTTTTAATATTATTTCCATAAAATGGATTTAATTTTAATTGTGGATAAACAAAATTATTAATTTTAAAATAAAGTTTTGAATCTATTGTATTTTTAATTTTTTCAAATGTTTTAGCTTCTGCAATTTGAAAATTAGACAATTGTATAATCTCCATTTTTAACATCATCAAAGCCATTTTGTAAGTTTTTTACTAAAATTTTATCATCTAATATTTCACCCATTTCATTATCACTAACATACCTTGATGAAACTAAATATTGAGTAGTCGCAAATTCAATAAAATTTGAAATATTCCTTTTTTGACCATCTGCCGCTAGTTTAATCATCTCGTAAGTTGAATCATCCACTCTCATTGTTACTGTTTTCATGATTTCTACCTTTTAAATTTTATACATTAATTATAGCTAAATCTTTTTAAGTTCTTGTTTTCTAATAAAATTAAAATCTAAATACATCAAACATTTTTAAAAGAAGCGAAAATATTGTTAAGGCAACAAATAAACTATTATTTTCATTTAAAGAGCATATTCATAGCATTGCATCAGATATTAGACTTTATGCTAGAAGTCAATTACTTAGTTGGTGCGATAATAAAGCATACAAAATATAAAAAGCTAAATTTTTCTCATATTAAGTCGATTAAAGTATTAGTTCTAAACGATAAATATTATAAATTATATATAAAAATTGATTCTAATTGAGGAAATATAAAATAATGGAAAATGATTTAAACAGTATAGAAAGACAAACAGAATACGACAGAATAACATTTTTTTATTTATCCTTGCCTGTGGTACTGATTGGTCACTTGTTTGGTACTTTACTTTTTAGTGCTTTACTGTATGGATCTGTTAACACCTATAATATGATTGTATGGCTAGCAGTAAGCCTAGTATTTTTCTTGTACCGTTTTTATCATTATTATCAATTTAAACATGAAAATGAATATAATAAGATGATTAATTACAAAATTTGGGTAGATCGCTTCTATTCGGATACGCTAGTTAGTGGTGTTATTTGGGGTAGCACTGCAATTTTGATGTTTCCGACCGGTGACATCATGAGTCAAATGATTATTGTCATCTTTATATTTGCTATCAGTTTTTCTTCGATGGGCAATATAGCTGCAAAAGCAGGACTTCTTTTGTTGTATTCACTCTTTAGTTTTGTACCATTAATTATACGACTGCTGTTACTAAATGGACAACAATATACAAATTTAGGTCTTGTGGTTATTGCTCTTATGCTTATACTTATTGCGATAAGTCGATATTTTGGCAATGTAGTTAACAACTCGCTTGACAATTATCGAAGTTTTATTGAAACAAAACATTCCTTAGATATTTTACAAGAGCGTTTTTTCTCGCTTTTTGAGCGTGCGCCTGTGGGAATATTTTATTATAATGAAAAACTTGAGATATTAGATTCTAATGCGTGTTTTTTGGATCTCAATGATTGTAAAGATAAAAATGAATTAATGAAACATTCAATTAGCAATACTAGCAATACAGAACTTTTAAACAGTTATCTTAGTGTTTTCCAAAATGATGTCGGTAATTATAGAGGACCATTCACTTCTTTGTTGTCAGACAAACAACTTTATATCGATCTAAATACAGTACCTCTTCTTGATGCAAATGGTAGCACAGTGAAGGGTGGAATTGCAATAGTAAAAGATATTACAGAAGAAGTAAATGCAAAAGAGAGTATTGTTCGCAATGCCTATTATGATATGTTAACAAATATACCTAATCGCACCTTGCTAATGGACCGCCTTGATAAAACGATAGAATTAAGTGTAAAAGAACATTATTTTGCTGCAATTTTGTATATTGACCTAGATAATTTTAAAAAACTAAATGAAACTTTTGGACACAATAGAGGTGATTTTGTATTAAAACAGGTTACTGAACGAATATTAAAAACAATTGAAATAAGAGATACTCTTGCTCGTCTAGGGGGAGACAAGTTTGCCATTTTACTTCCTAAACTTACAAATAATTATGATTTTTCATTTGATAGAGCAAAAAAAATAGCAGCAAATGTTCTTAGTATCTTTAAAGAACCATTAAAAATAGCTGGACAAGATTATCATTCTGGAGCCTCTATAGGGGTTTATCTATTTCCTTTTGAGCAAGACAATTCTTATGATATACTAAAAAGGGCTGAAACAGCCATGTATGAGGCGAAACGAAGTGGCCGCAATGCTATAGTATGTTATCAAAAGGACATGGGTGATTCTGTTTTGGAATATATAAACATTAATAATGATTTACGAAAAGCTATTCAAAATGATGAACTAGAGATGTATTACCAACCACAACTAGATGTACAAAATGGTAGAATTATTGGTGCAGAAGCACTTATAAGATGGAGGCATCCCACTAAGGGAATGATATCGCCAGACAAATTCATTCCTATTGCCGAAGAGAGTGGTTATATCATGGAACTCAGCCACTGGATTATGGACAATGTAATCAAAGATATTAAAAAACTTAGTAATCTCCCTGGAGGTTTTAAGCTCCAACATATTGCTATAAATATAAACAGTATTCATTTTTTAAAGCCTAATTTTAGCACAGAGCTAAAAAGTCTAATTGAAAAACACCAAATATCAGCAAATTATATTGAAGTAGAAATCACAGAAGGTGTTATTATGGAAAATATTGATGAAGCGACCAAAAAAATGAAAGAATTGAAGGATTATGGCATTAAGTTTTCTATGGATGATTTTGGAACAGGATACTCTTCCCTTTCATATTTAAGTCGCATTCCTTTTGATTCTTTAAAAATCGATCAATCATTTATACTTAAAATGGATAATAACGATAATGATGCAACATTAGTATATTCTATCATAGATATTGCCAAAAACTTAAATCTAAAGGTTGTCGCTGAAGGCGTAAACACGCTTAAAACATTAGAATTACTTCAAAAAAGCACTTGTGATATTTATCAAGGTTATTATGCACATAAACCAATGCCATTTAAGGAATTTACAAAACTAATTTCTTAGCAATAAGACCACTTTAAAGTGGTCTTAAAGTTACTCATAAAGCCCAGAACTTAAGTATCGCTCTCCTGTATCACACAAGATTGTTACTATCATTTTTCCTTTGTTTTTTTCTCTTAAGGCTATTTGTTTGGCGACAAAGGCATTTGCTCCAGAACTTATTCCCACTAATAAACCATCTTTTTTAGCTAATTCTCTTGAAGTTTTGACAGAATCTTCGTAACTTACTTGGATAACTTCATCATAAACATCTGTATCTAATACCTTTGGAACAAAGCCAGCTCCGATTCCTTGAATCTTATGTGGTCCTGGTTTTCCACCTGAGAGCACTGGTGAAAGGTCTGGTTCTACTGCGTAGATTTGAATATTTGGATTTTTCTTTTTAAGTACTTTTCCGACACCTGTCACTGTTCCACCAGTTCCAACTGCTGCTATAAATATATCAACCTTTCCATCTGTATCTTTCCATATCTCTTCTGCTGTTGTTCTCACATGTATCTGAGGATTAAATGGATTATTAAATTGCTGGGGGATAAATGAATTAGGTATTTCTTTTGCCATTTCATTTGCTTTATCAATTGCTCCATTCATGCCAAATTGAGGATCAGTAAGAACTAACTCGGCTCCAAGTGCGCCTAGAAGTTTTCTACGCTCTAAACTCATGGAGCTTGGCATCGTCAAGATTAGCTTTAATCCAAAACTTGCACAAACCATTCCAAGTCCAATACCTGTATTTCCACTTGTTGGTTCAATTATGACCGATTTTTCATTTATTTTGCCTTCTTTGAGTGCATTTTCTATCATATTTAAAGCGATTCTGTCTTTCACAGAATGCGTAGGGTTTAAAAATTCACATTTTCCCAATATCGTGCTATTTGTTTGCTTAGAAATACTGTTTAATTTTACAAGGGGGGTGTTTCCCACTAACTCTCTTACATTTTGTGCATAATTCATAAGGTGTCCTTTATATGCTATAGTTTAATTGCTCACTCAACTTATCTTTATAATCTTGAAGTTTCGAAAGCGGAATGTTAAAAATACTCTTTAGCTGAGCATTGCTTTCATCATAAAAAAGTTTTAGAACAGGGTTGCTAATATCTGCTTCTACGATATTCAAATTTCCCTCTAATGCGATTAATATATCTTTTATCAAAATATCATCTGCACTTTGAGCCAAAAAATACCCGCCGTGTGCACCTCTTACGCTTATTACAAGGTTTGCACGCCGCAATATAACTAGAAGCTGCTCAAGATAATTTTGAGGAATCCCAGCATTTTGTGAGATATTCTTGATTTGCATTGGCTTATCAGATTTTACAAGTGATAATTCATACATGGCACTTAAGCCATACATTCCTTTAGTTGAAATCAAAGCCATAAAATTACCCTATCGCTTGTTTTAAATCTTCTATCAAATCCTCAGTACTCTCTAATCCGACGCTTAACCTTATAAGACCTTGTTTGATTCCTGCTTTTTCCAATTCATCTGCTGGAACTTGCATGTGAGTTGTGCTTGCCGGGTGAGTTATGATTGATTTTGTATCACCAATATTTGTAACTACCGCAAATATTTTTGTACTATCCAAGATATTTTTTGCAAATTCTAACCCCTCAACTTCAAAACTCATCAAACCAGAAGTTAATCCATCTTTAAAATATTTTTTTGCTTTATCATTTTGAACATCACCTTCAAGTCCCGGATAAGACACATTTTTCACTTTGGGATGAGATTTTAAATATCTCGCAACTTCCAGAGCATTTAATGAATGCTGCTTTATCCTAACAGATAAAGTTTCTAAACCTTGGATTAATAACCAAGAATTAAAAGGAGCAATCGCAGCACCAATATCTCTCATCAACGACAGTCTAATTCTTAATGTAAAAAGAGGAAGCGGAATATCGGCATAAATTAGGCCATGATAACTTTCATCAGGCTCATTAAATTGTGGAAACCTTGCATTTCCAATTAACTTAGCATTTAATTCCTTTCGCGCAACAACAACACCGCCGATTGCCAGTCCGTGACCAGTTATATATTTACTAGCACTATGCACTACAACATCAACACCATATGAAAAAGGTTGAAAAAGTATAGAAGTTGCTACTGTATTATCGCAAATTGTAATTATATTGTGTTTGTTTGCCACCTCTACAATTTTTTCGATATTTGGGATAGCTATTTGTGGGTTTGATAATGATTCAAAAAATATTGCCTTTGTTTTATCATCAATCAAAGCTTCCAAATCATCCGCGCTATCACTATCAAAAGTTTTAGCAGTAATCCCAAATCTTTTCATAGTGTGAGTTAGCAAAGTTGTAGCCCCACCGTATATCTTTTCAGCGACAATTACATTGTCTCCTGCTTCTGCCAAATTTGCAACTGCATAAAATATGGCAGATTGTCCGCTTGCTGTTGCGATAGCTGCTTCACCACCCTCAAGTGCAGCCATGCGACTTTCAAAAACATCAGTTGTCGGATTGTTTAATCTTGTATAAATCGGTCCTAATTCTTTTAGTGCAAAACGATTTGCGGCGCACTCTGCTGTTCCAAAATCATACGCAGTAGTTTGATAAAGTGGTACTGCCATAGTTCCAAAATCACCTTTTTCGTATCCGTGATGTAAGGCTAGCGTTTCTTTGGTCATGTTATTTCCTTATTTAAAAATATATTGTAAGTATAAACTAATTTTTATCTAATGTCAAGTAAACTTATCGAATTACTTTAAAATAAAAAAGGAATAATTATTGCTTGAGTAATTAAGAAATACTTTTGTATTGGAGATTTGAATGCAAGTATCATATTCACATGATTTAATAGCAATTAGCATACAAGAAGATGCAAAAACCTTTTATTTTCTTCAAAATCTAATCAATAAAAACTTTTCAAAAAAAATTGGAAAAAAAGCTAAAACTATTATCTTTAAACAAGATAATGAAAAAGTACAAAGAAGGTATTTTTTAAAACTAATCAGCAAAATTTATAAAAGAAAAAATATAAATGTTAAAAAAGCCGAACTAGAAAAAATAAAAAATTCTTACAATAAAAGTATAAAATTAACTCTTCTAAAAACAAATCAGATACTACAAAATATAAAAATCAACATGAGTATTGATGATAATTATGTGGTTCTTTTTAAGTTTGAAACAAACAATTCAATTCTTATAACTTATATAAAAAACTACTTCAAGAATCATCTAATTTCTTACAGAAATAGAAGTAAAATTATGACTATCTATCCAAATTCCAGTAAAACTACAGAATTGATAGATAATTTATTGGTGCAAAAAGAGCTATTAGGCTCTTACATAGAATTTGAATATAATCAACATCAATATGAGCAGTATAAAGTAATTTTAAACGAAAAGAGAAAAAGAAAAAATAGATATTTTGCCTTATTTTCACTGCTTGAAGATTATTATAATGTATTAGGATGTACAAAAAATGATAGTTTTGGAGTCATCAGAGCAAAATATCTGGAATTGGTTAAGCAGTATCATCCTGATAGATTAAATTCATCAAACAATTATTTGGCTACTCGTTGTAGAAAAAAATTTCATGATATTCAGTATGCCTATGAAATGATAAAAACTCATTACACCTATGAAAAAAAACATCTTACTGTAGCATAATTACATATATTTTAAAGTATATAGTTTTTTTCGCTCACTCGAACCTGCTATATTAAATTGTTGTCTATATTTTGTTATAGTTCTTCTTACCATCTTTATACCAAATTTCAACTCAATTGCTTCTAGCATTTTCATATCACTCAGTGGTTTTTTATAATCTTCGTATTTTACTAATTCGCACATGTAGTCTTTTATGGCACTATTTGAGAGATTTTCTTCCAAGGCTGCTGCAAAAAAGTGTTTTAGCGGTATCACTCCTCTATTGCAAGAGATATATTTACCAGAAATAGCCCTTGAAATGGTAGAAGGATTTCTTTTTAACTCTGTTGCTAAGTCTTTGAGTTTCATGGGAGCAATTGCATCTCCGAAGAAAAAATCATACTGATATTCTACGATTAAGAGTCCTATTTTATATAGCGTTGCTTTTCTCATCTCTAATGCATCTATCAAATCTTTTGCATCTTTTATTTTTTTGGCAACAAACTCTTGTTTATCATCTAAGCCATCAGTATCTATGAGAATGTCGGGATAATATGCATCATTCAATTTTACTTCCATGTTGCCTTGTGTATTAAAGATAAAAATATCTGGAACAATCACTTTATTATCTTCAAAATACTCGATTGCTGGCGGGTTTTTAAATTTTTTAATAATTTTTAGTGCATTATTGAAATTTGGGTGTTTTGAATAAGACTCTATGTCTTCAAAATCTTCTATTATTTTATAAATTAACTCATATATTTCATTATCTACATCCAATTCATCCAATTGAAATAAAAAAGATTCTTTAAAATCAACCGCACCAATACCTGAGGGTGACAGATGAGCAAATCTTTTTCTGATTTTTTCTATATCTTCTTCTTTGCAATCAATTTTTTTTGATATTATTTCCAGTGAATCCCCAGTAAAATAACCCTCATTGTCCAAATTTTCTATTATTTCATAAGCTATTTTTTGTGATTTTTCAGTTGGAAACAAGGGAGGGTTTATTTGCTCATACAAAGTTTCATAAAGTGATTTTTTATCTATTGTTAAAGCTTCGATTACACTGGACACTGAGTCCTTAGAAGCTTGTTGAAAAAAGCTTTTTCGCTCAAACCTTTTTTCTACTTTTTCACGCCCAGCTTTTATCTCTATAAAAGGATTTTCTTTTGCAAATGGCTCAAGAACTTCTTGCAGTGATTCTAAATCTGATTGGAGTATCGGTAGCCAACTTCTAAGTGTTGAAGAGAGTTTTTGTTTTATTGAAAGCTGTGTATTTGCTCTAAGTTTCACTTAATACTCCTTCTAAGCCACATTTACTAAAATTTAAAATCAACTCCGAGATAATGGGTTTTTACCAACTTATTATTTGCAACATCTTGCGAATTACCACTTGCAAGCAACAAACCATCTTTCATAACATAGGCGCGATCACAAATACCAAGAGTTTCTCTTACATTATGATCTGTTATCAAAACACCGATATTTAATTTCGCTAAATCCCGCACAATATTTTGTATATCAGAAACAGCGATGGGATCAACACCGGCAAAAGGTTCATCGAGCAGTAAAAATTTTGGAAAATTTGCCAATGATCTGGCTATCTCGCATCTTCTTCTCTCACCTCCACTTAAACTTATACCTTTTCTGTTTCTAATAGGCTCTATATTTAAAAGCTCCAAAAGTTTCTCGACTCGCTCTTGGGCATCTTTTTGTTTATCATATACAATTTCAGCTGCTAACATTAAATTTTCTTCAACAGTAAGTTCTTTAAAAATACTAGATTCTTGAGGAAGATAACCAATACCCTCTCTTGCTCTTTTATGCAAAGGCATTTTTGTTATATTTTTATTGTCTAGATAAATATCGCCACTATTTGGTGGTATAATTCCACATATCATATAAAACATCGTAGTTTTTCCAGCACCATTTGGACCTAACAAACCGACTATCTCTCCACTTTTAACTTCAAGTGAAACCCCATTTATAATTTTTGTATTTTTAATTGTTTTGACTAACTTATCAGCTTTTAGTGTGTGCATTTTCTAACCTTGTATTTTCTTGTATCTTTATCAATTTTCTCTATTTCAATAACTATATAATCTATAAAATAAGAATTTAAAATTCTTTCCATTTTCTCATCACCCCACTCTATCAAATGATAGCCAACTTTATCTAACTCTTCCAAAAGACCTTGTGAGACAAAACCATTAGTTCCATTTTGATATATATCGTAGTGATAAAGTTTTTTATCATACTCATTTTGTACTGAAAAAGTTGGAGAGGTCACATCTACATGTATGCCTAACTCCCTTGCAAATTCTTGCACAAATGTTGTTTTCCCGCTCGCTAAATCTCCTCTTAGTAAAATAACTCTACAATTTTTTGAAAATTTTAAAACTTCTTTTGCTAAGTCGCTTAATTCATCTAGTGGACAAGTCTTTTTCATTATACTCATATTGTATTAGAAACCTTTATAATTTCTTCTAGTTTTTTAAATGCTCTTTTACTTAAGATGGAATCCTTTGCCATTTCAATACCCTCTTTTATATCTCTTGCTTTATCATCTACAACTAAAGCCATAGCTGTATTTAACAAAACTATATCTAGCTTAGCGCCTTTTACTTCGCCTTTTAAAATTGCATAAGTAATTCCGGCATTTGTCTTTGCACTTCCTCCGATTATTGCTTCTTTTGGTGCTAGTTTTAAGCCATATTCTTGAGGATCTATTATGAAATCTGTGGTTCTATTATCTTTTAACATTGTGGCATAAGTTATATCAGAAATACTAATTTCATCCATGCCATCCCTGCTACTTACAGCCACTGCACTCTTAGTATCTAACAAACTAAGCCCCACTATAATTCTATTTAAAAATTCATCACTAAAAACGCCTATGAGGTATTTTTTTGCTCCAGCAGGATTTGTCAGTGGACCTAAAATATTAAATATAGTTCTATGCTCCAAACTTTTTCTAATTGGCATGATATATTTCATAGCAGGATGATGATTGATGGCAAATAAAAAAGCAAAACCACACTCACCAAGCATCTTGGCTTGTTTTTTTGTATCCAATCCCAGATTAACACCTAAAGCTTCAAGCATATCAGCACTTCCTGAATTGCTGGTTACTGCCCTATTTCCATGCTTTGCCACGGAGCATCCAAAAGTTGGAAGAAGCAATGAAACTGTACTGGATATATTAAAACTATTACTTTTATCC
>CAZYTB010000055.1:0-15251 GCA_964650375.1 uncultured Campylobacterales bacterium
TAACAGATCAAATGAAAACTGCTTTATTGAAAGCTTACGAAGCTATGCCTACACCAAAACGGGTGATGGCAGTTGGTACATGTGGATTAAGTGGTGGTATTTTTGGACCAAGTTTTGTTTCCGGCTCAGGGGTCAGCGATATATTACCTGTTGATTTGGAAATTCCAGGATGCCCGCCTCCGCCACTTGCCATTTTACATGGTTTATTGCTTCTCTCAGGTCGCATGGGTGCACAAAAGAAAAAGGCAGACAATGATTGATTTTAATTCATTATTAATTATAACATTTGGACTTTATATTTTAGGAATTGCAGCAGTATTTTTGCTGCCAAAAAAGATGACAAGCATGGCATTTGGAGTGTTTGGCGCGGTAGGATCTGTGACGCTTTTAATCTTTGGCACATATTATCTTTTTGCTCAAAACTCCTATAATGCATCGTTATGGATTATCCCCAATATAGGAAAATTAACTATAACTGTAGATCATCTTTCTGCTTTTTTCTTGGTGGTAACAGCAATAGTTGCTATGCCTGCTTCTATTTTTGCCGCAAGCAAAATAGTTGAAAATCAACACCGTCATGCCGGCTTTTTGGCTACACTGTACTTAAGCTTGTTAATTGCCATTGTTCTTGTTTTGATTGCCTCAAATGTTTTTTTATTTCTCTTAGCTTGGGAAATCATGTCGATACTCATCTATCTTCTTGTCAATAGTGGCAAAAAAGAACGCCCTGGATATATTATGCTGGCCATCGGTGAAGCCGGTACTCTTGCAGTATTGGTTGCCCTGTTATTATTGGCAGGACATGCCGATACACTCTCCTTTGCCGGAATCAAAGTTGGCAGTTCTGGTTTGGGAGATGGGCTACTATGGAGTGTTTTTATTCTTTCTTTTTTTGGATTTGGTGTCAAAGGAGGACTTATTCCGCTAAATTTTTGGATTTCACGAGCTTATACTGCAGCTCCCTCCGCATTTATACCACTTATCGCAGGTGCCACATTAAATCTAGGATTGTATGGCATTATCCGTGTTAATGTCGATTTTTTGCCTGTTTCGCAAGTGGGAACTGGTGTAGTTATGCTTATTGTAGGCTCACTCACTGCGTTGATAGGCATTTTGTATGCAACGATTGAAGATGATTTCAAAACTCTGCTAGCTCACAGTTCCATTGAAAACGCTGGTATCATCACCACTGGACTTGGTGCTGGTATAATCTTTCTCTCTACTGGGCATAAAGTAGCAGCGGCTATGGCTTTTGTAGCTGCACTTTACCATCTTTTAAATCACTCAGTTTTCAAAACTCTGCTTTTTATGGGTGCCGGAGCATTGGAAGAGGCCGCAGGTACGCGAAGTCTTGATCGTTTAGGAGGGTTGCTTAAGTGGATGCCTTGGACTGGTCTTTTTGTTTTGATTGGTGCCTTGTCTATTTCGGCTATGCCACCATTTAATGGCTTTGTCAGTGAATGGCTGACACTCGAATCACTCCTTCGTAGTGTTGAATTGACCTCTTTGGGTCTCAAAATGGCATTTATAACAGCAGGTGCAATCCTTGCATTAACAGCCGGACTTGCAGTAACTTGTTTCGTCCGTGCTTTTTCTATGGGTTTTTTAGGCATGCCACGCTCAGAATCTATCAAAAAAGCAAAGGAAACGACAAAAGCCACTCTTGCATCAATGGCTTTTCTTGCATTTGCCAGCCTTGCTCTAGGTGTATTACCGACTTATGTAATTCCTACAATTAATCAAGTAATTAAACCACTTACTAATGCTAATGCCGCTAAAGCACTCGTCCCAGCATTTTTTGAGCATGATGTCAACGCTGGTGAATTACCTCAAAAGTTTGTTGCCGCATTTCACGACATTGGAGCCCAAGTAGGCCAAGATACAATGCCAGGCCGTGGATTAGTGGTAATGCATCGTGGCGGTAAAAAGAATCCAGTAGTTTTTGCCATGTCCACAACATATATGTTTATAACACTTATTTTGTTACTAGGGCTTTGTGTAAGTATAGTTTGGCTTGTATTTGCTCGAAAACGCAAGGTAGTATATCGTCCAAGGTGGGACGGCGGAGTAAGGCATTTTTTACCAGAGATGACCTATACAGCAACAGGTTTCGCACAACCAGTGAGAGTAATTTTCGATACAATTTTACATCCAAATATAATCGACGACCGCGAGACGGTAGCAGGGCACTTTCGCGTAACGATTAAACGAAAGCGTCAGGAAGTACACCTAATTGATCGCTTAGTATTGAACCCTTTAACAAATTTTGCACAAAAACTTTCTTCCCTTTTAGGACGAATGCACAATGGTCGAATAAATGCCTATGTTAGCTATGCACTTTTAACCCTTGTAATATTTTTGATTATTGCCTCGGTTATTTAGGTGGTGTGGTAATAAATAATCTAATTTTTTCTGAAAAGTTTTCTGATTTTTAATAGTCCCATTTGCATTCCACTGTATCTCATGATTTTTGCCAAATTTTTCCATTTGCTTTTTTCATAACAAGGTTTTGGGCATTTTCTGCAGCTTGGTTTCTCATCATGAGGACATTCTAATAACCTTTCATAAGAGTAATGCAGGGTATTTACACACTCTTTGCATAAGTCATAATTAATTCCATCTAAATCTACGCCTTTATAATTTAAATTTAGAGTATTTTTTATTTTTTTATTATTCTTATGTTTTTGATTGCAATGTAGCTGTATAAATTTATGAACCACTCTTACATCATTTTCTAATTTTTCTGTTGTCATCTTAGCCCACCTCTTTGTTGCCATGTGTATTTTTTATCATTTTTGATTTTGCTAAAGTATAATTTTCCAGAGTTTCGCCAAGCATCTAAAATAATACCATCATCAAATTTACATCCTTTACATGTAACTACCAGAACATTATGTTCGCTCCAGTAATCACCTATATTTGCAGCACCGATATAATAATCAAAACTCTTATAATTCTGTTTTTTAACAAAAGAAAGCATATCATCTGCAAACTGCCAGCAAAGTCCTCTTTTTCTAACTCCAATATTTACTAAAAAATTTTGAAATAGTGGAGGCTCAGCCAAGTTATATTTGTAAGCTAATTCAGAGGAATGATAGATAGCTTTTTTTGCTAAGTCATCAGATTCAAATTTGTTTACATGTAAAGAATTTAGCATTTGTTTTAATTGCAATACTTTAGAGTGATTGATATTTGATATTTTTGGCTCTTTTGCGCAACCGATAAATAAAACAAGGATAATCAATATGCTTAAGTACTTTTTCATAAGTCTAATGATAATAAAATAAAATTAACATTTTTTAAATGCGATTAAGTAAAAATAGAGTATAATCCAAACCTTAAATTATATTTACAAAGGGAAAGAATGAAAAGAACATTTCAACCGCATAACACTCCAAAAAAGAGAACTCACGGTTTTAGAACCAGGATGAAAACGAAAAATGGTAGAAAAGTAATTCGTGCTAGACGAGCAAAAGGTAGAAAAAGATTGGCTGTATAAGAGATTATAAGGTTTTAAAGAAAACTAAAGAGTTTTCTTACATTTATAATAATAGTAAAAAATGGCACTTTGACGGTGCCGTGATTTTTTATAAAGTAGGCTTAGAAAAAACAGTTGGTTTTACTGCTAGTAAAAAAGTGGGAAATGCTGTAAAGAGAAATCGTTCAAAAAGAAGACTCAGGGCATTATTCCTTGAGTTAAGTAGCGATTTATCAGATGGAAGTTATATATTTGTTGTTAAAGATAAAATTCACGATATGAATTATGAGTCACTTAAAAAAGGGTTACTTTGGTCATTTAAAAGACTAAAGTGTCTAAAAATTTGAAAAAAATAGCACTCTCTCTCATACAGTTTTATCAAAAATTTTTAACACTTTTTAGTTATGGAAGTTGTAGATACTATCCAACTTGTTCGCAGTATGCAAAAGAGCAGATAATGTTTAATAACATTTTTAAAGCTCTTGTTTTTTCAGTTTTAAGGATTCTTAGATGCAATCAACTTTTTAGGGGTGGCATTGATTATCCAATAGTTAAAAAGAGATTTGTTAAAACTTCTTGTATTAGAAGACACAAGTCATCTTTTTTAAAAGTATCTTTTTGGTTTGTTCCAAAAGATGATAAAAGTTTTTATGTCGTAAAATCTTTTTAAATATACTAAGGGTTCGCAAGTGCTTGAAAAACTCAGTAATCAAAATAGAATCATAATAGCAACAGTCTTGTCATTTTTGTTTTTTGCTACTTATGACTATTTTTTTATTCCAAAACCAGCTAAAAATTTTAATGAGCAAAATAGCTCTCAAGTTGAGAAAAATGTAACAATTAATTCTGTAAAAGCTCCTGTTACCACTCAAGGTATAAGTTCTAAAATCCCAGCAAAAGCGGGTAAAACTTCACAAATTGCAAATAAAGCAAAAGATGAAGTAATAGCTACAATTAAAGCTAAAAATTATGAATTAAAGATTGACAGGTTAGGAAGAATTAGTAAATTTTATCTAAATGAAGCAAAATATACATCAGCAGAGGGAAAAAGATTACAACTTGTTGATGATACATTGGGCTTCTTGCCCTTAGAGATGAGATTTACAAATGAGAAGGTAAATAATGAAGCTTTTGCTACTTCTTATAGTTCAGATTTATCAAATGCTGAGGTAACTGATAAACCTGCTAAAATTATCCTAACACAAAATTTGTCAAACCTAAAAATAAAAAAAATCTTAACATTTTATAAAGATGGTCATTATAATTTAAATATAATCTTGAGTAAAAAAGAAGAGTATTTTATAACGCCGGGATATCATCCTAGCCTTGCAAAAGATCACTATACTTTTCATGGTGCACTTTTGAAAAAAAGTGATGGCAGTATGGAAATAATAGACGATGGAGATGCTAAACAACAAACTTTCAACGGAGTACAATTTGCTGGAAATGCAGATAAATACTACGCAACTATTTTTTATAACTTTAAAGATAGAATGGATGTTATCGAAAGTCCTGCGAAAGATAAGGATCCAGCTCTTTATATAAAAGGTAAGCAAGACTTGAAACTCAATGGCTACATCGGTCCAAAAGAGTTTACAGTACTAAAAAAAATAAATCCAAAACTTACTGATGTTATCGAATATGGATTTTTTACATTCATATCAAAACCACTTTTTGTCTTACTCTCTTATATACATGGATTTTTAGGTAACTGGGGTTGGTCGATTGTGGCTCTTACCTTGCTTATTAGATTAGTATTATTCCCACTTACATATAAGGGAATGGTTTCTATGAACAAGATGAAAATGCTTGCTCCTAAGATGAAAGAACTTCAAGTAAAATACAAAGGAGATAAGCAAAAATTAAATGCTCATATGATGGAATTGTACAAAAAACATGGTGCAAACCCAATGGGTGGCTGCTTACCCATGATTTTGCAAATTCCAGTATTTTATGGCATATATAGAGTTTTGCAAAATACAGTCGAATTAAAAGGCGCACCTTGGATATTTTGGATACATGACTTGGCTGTGATGGATCCGTATTTTATACTTCCAGTTTTGATGGGTGCTTCAATGTTCTTACAACAAAGACTTGCTCCAAATAATTTTACAGATAAAACTCAAGAAAAAATTATGAAGTTTTTACCACTTGTATTTACTTTTTTCTTTGTAACTTTTCCAGCAGGTTTAACTCTATACTGGTTTGTAAGTAATCTAGCTTCTATAGGACAACAATTTTTTGTTAATAATATGTTCAAGAAGCATGCAATTGAGGAAAAGGCTACAAAATGACACGGATTGAAGCCAATACACTACAAGAGGCATATTTGAATGCTGCAAAAGAATTTGAGTGTTCTATAACAGAATTGGAAATAGAAGTAATTCAAAATTCTGCTTCTGGATTTTTAGGAATGTTTAAAAAAACAGCTATTGTTAAAGTAAGAAAAAAGAACTCTGGCTTTAATGAAAAAGCAAAAAATAATGAAGATAGAAAAAACAGAAGTAGTAAAAAAACAAAAGAAGAATCTCAGAAGCAAAATCAAGTAAAAAATGTTGTGAAACTGCAAAATCATAAAATAAAAAAAGAAGCAACAAAAAAAGAAGAAACAAAAATTAAAAAAAATATTGTTGCCCCTAAAAAATCTCAACATGTGGAAGTAAAAGAAGAAGTAAAAAGAACTATAAGAAGAGAACCTAAAAAGCAAGTTCTAAAGATAGATATCGATAAGGCGATTGCTGAAATCAGTACAGATATAAATAAGCTTTTTGAGAACAGTTGCTTTGAGATGGATGCTATAAAAGTTTCAAAATTTAATGATGATACCATTTTAATAGAGTTTGGTGGAGAGGATTCAGCTTTACTTATTGGCAAGGAAGGATATAGATATAAAGCACTTTCATATTTACTTTATAATTGGATAAATATAAAATATGGTGCAAATATTCGCCTAGAAATTGCAGAATTTTTAAAAAATCAAGAAGAAATGATAGGCAAATATTTAATTCCAGTGATTGAGCGAGTGAGAAACAATGGAAGAGGGCAAACTAAGATTTTAGATGGGGTTCTTATAAAAATCGCATTAGAAAAACTAAGAGCCCAATTTCCAGAAAAATATGTTGGGATAAAATCTGGTCGTGAAGGTGGTAGATTTATAGTCGTTAATGACTTTAACAGGAAAGCAAAATAGACACAATAGCAGCAATTGCAACGGCTCACGGAATAGGCTCTATATCAGTAGTTAGAGTTAGTGGGCCGAATTCTTTAGAAATAGCAAATAAACTCTCAAAAAAAGAAAACTTTACTCCAAGAATCGCAGTATTAACCCCTCTTTATGATAATTTAAATGATGTGATAGATGAAGCAATTGTCATATATTTTAGGGGGCCTCACTCATTTACGGCAGAAGATGTAGTGGAATTTCAATGCCATGGTGGAATTGTGGTGGCAGATATGATACTTTCTGCTGTTATAAAACGAGGTGCAAGGCTAGCAAATCCTGGAGAATTTTCAAAAAGAGCATTTTTAAATGGAAGAATCGATTTGACTGAAGCTGAAGCTATTGCGAAACTTATAGAAACAAAAAGTATAGATGCTGCAAAGATATTGGCGCGTCAAATGAGAGGCGAGCTCAAAGATTTTGTAGAAAAAGTTAGAGAAGATTTAATTGAGATATTAGCTTTTGTTGAAGTTAGTATTGATTATGCAGAAGAAGATTTGCCTCAAGATTTATTGCGGCAAATTAAAAATAGATTGGACAATTTAAAAGATTTACTTAAACTTACTTACGATAGCTCAAAAAGAAGAGAGGGTTTGATAGAAGGATTTAGAGTCGCGATTGTAGGGAAGCCGAATGTTGGTAAAAGTTCACTTTTAAATTCACTGTTAAATTACGAACGAGCTATAATCAGCGAAATCGCAGGGACCACAAGAGACACAATAGAAGAAGAGATAAGGATAGGCACACATCTTATCAAGATTGTGGATACCGCAGGCATTAGAGAAGCAAGTGATACAATAGAAAAGATTGGAGTAGCGCGCTCAAGATCTGCCATAGAATCATCAGATATAGTGATTGCTTTATTTGATAATTCCAGAGTTTTTGATGATGAAGATAAAATTATATTAGATATTTTAAAAGATTGTCCAAGTGATAAACATGTCATAAAAGCATTAAATAAGATTGATTTACCTAATATTTTTGAAGTTTCTAATTTAGCTGATAAATATATTGAGATTTCCTGCAAAAGTAATAATAATTTGATAATAGAAAAATTACAAGAAGTGTTGGATTCTTCGTCCAAAGACGACTCCCTGCTTCTTACTTCAAAAAGACAAATGATCGCAGTAAACTCTGCTTATGAGGCTATTGTGATGAGTAAAAATGTCCTGAGTGACGGTGAGTTAGAGCTTTTTGCTTTTCATCTGAATGAAGCGATAGAAAGCATGTCATCAATTACAAAAAACTTTGACAGGGATGAAATTTTAGATAAAATGTTTGGCAGTTTTTGTTTAGGTAAGTAATATTTAAATTATTTTTTCTTAACTTGTTGCTATAATATAAAATATTCTTATTTGCATTGGAGGAGTTTTGTTAAGGCTTTTTGAGAAAATTGGCGATTTTGTTTTGGATTATCTACAACATTTTTTTGCTTTTTATAAATTTTCAATTATCTGTTTTTTAAATATATTTAATCCAAAAAGCTATAACTCTGCTAGCAGAAAGATACTCATAGAGCAAATTTATTATACTTCGATAGAGATTTTACCACTTTTTATACTCTTGGCTGTTCTATTTGGTGCGATTGCTATGGGCTTTATAGTGAGTTTATCTATTAAATATTCATTGCAAAGTTATCTCAGTAATATAATAGTAAAATTTATTATAGTAGAATTTGTACCTTTCTTTATGGCACTTTTTATATCTTTAAGGACAGGTTTGAGGGTTGGTATTAAAACCGCAATTATGAGAGTAAATAACGAATTAAACAGCTTAGAAAAATACAAAATAGATATAATGAAATACCAATTCTCACCTAGAGCAATTGCCAGCATGTTAAGTTTTTTATCTCTAGCTATTTTATTTTCAGTAATTATGGTGTTAAGCGGTTATGTGTTTATGTTTTTTTCTATCAATATGAATTTTGATCAGTTTATTGATGCTCTCGTAAAAGCGGTAACTGTTAAAGATATTTTATTGTTTACATTTAAAAGCCTGTTTTTTGGATTTATAATCATAGCAATTCCTAGTTTTTCCGGCTCTATCATCGAAAAAAGGTATCTTGAGATTCCACTTTTTATTTCAGTTACTATGGTTGTTCTCTTTGCATTTATTTTTATAGCGGAGGTGATATCATTAACGATACAGTCAATATAAAACTTTTTAGCGAGCTTTTTGAACTTCAAAATTATTTGAGAGACAAAGAAGTTGCCTTAATTAGCGAAGAAACTCCTTTGCTTGCTGATTTAAGTGTTGTGGATAATATTTCTTTGATATTGGAATATCATAAAAATTTAAGTGTGAAAATGTCACGAGGTATTATTTCGAAGCTTTTAAAAAAATGTAATATTGAAGAAATTAAAGATAAAAAACCACATGAATTAAACAGAAAAGATATAATAATGGTAAAATATTTAAGAGCACATGTGAGTGATTTTAAAACTATTGTGGTTGAGCGACCTTTTTCGATGTTAGATAATATAGATGATATTGAAGCCGTTTTTAATATGTTTGATATTTTTGATATAAAGAATGTTGAAATAGTTGATCTTGAGTCAAATCATTATTATGAGGATAAAAAATGTCATATAATAAAATGAAAATCGCAGTAGGTATTTTTACTATATTTACACTTCTAGCACTTGGAGCTACAGTATTTTTTGTTTTAAAGCATAAAGGAATGTTTGAAAAAACTTATACTTACGCCTTTTATGCAAATAGTGCTGAGAATTTTAATATAGGAACACCTATAAAATATTCCGGATTTGAGATAGGTTATATAAGCAAGATAAGTTTTACTTATGATGGCAAAGTTTTTGTTCATTTTATTGTGAAAGCCAAAGATGCAAAATGGATAAATAGAAGAGCATATTTGCAACTAAAAAAGCCTTTATTGGGTGAATCTG
Source organism: uncultured Campylobacterales bacterium (assembly GCA_964650375.1). Taxonomy (GTDB): domain Bacteria; phylum Campylobacterota; class Campylobacteria; order Campylobacterales; family Sulfurospirillaceae; genus JAADIZ01. The sequence continues at coordinate 9,605 of CAZYTB010000055.1, forward strand.
CTATATCAATCATATCAGATGCAAATTATCCTCTCATAACTCCAAATGCAATTTTGAGTTATGAAGTTCAAGATGATATTGATTCTTTAATAGTGGAGCTAAAACCAGTTCTTATAAATGTAAAAGATGTGATTAAAAATATAGACATACTTACAAAAGAGATATCTGACCCAAAAGGCTCTTTTATGAAAACTATAGGGAACATAGAAAAAGTTAGTGCAAAATTTGCAAATAACGACTCTATGATAGACGCAATGACTGGAGAAAATAAAAGCACAAAAAACATAACACAAAGCATAGAATCTTTAAAAAATAGTATGTATGAAGTCCAAAAGATTACTGTAAGAGTAAATAAAATTCTAGAAGAGGTTGACAAAGATATCATCAGTCCGAGTAAAAAAATACCTAATAATATAAATGATATTTTGGAAGATATAAAACATAAATTAAAAATTTTAAACAATCTTGTAAACTCTATCGGAAAATCTGATAAAGATATTGTTCTTTTAAAAGAACAAATTCTTTTAGGAGTGGATAAAACAAATAAACTTATAGATAAAGTCAACAGCTTCATAGAAAAAGATAAACATAAGGTGGACTTGCCATGAAAAAATATATCTTATTAATTTTTTTGTTTGTTTTTGCCGGATGTTCTTTTAAGGGTGCACAAAAAGATATGTGGATAAAAGATGCTTCAAATTCTTTTGAGAGTTATAGTAATTATTATCTACAAGGAGATACAAGACTCGCATCTGTGTCACTAAAAAGAGCAGAACAAAGTGCAAAAAGTAGTGTAAACCTAACACCGCTATCTAAGATTTACCTGGGCGTCTGTGCTTTACATGTAGCAGTTTTTATAGATGATAAATGCACGCAGTACATCTCAATAAGAGATATTGTGAAGAATAAAAATAATTCAGAAAGTTATTTTAACATGCTGCAAAAAAACTTTGGAGTACTCAAAACAGAATATTTGCCGGAACAATATGTTGATTTTGCAAATGCCATGAAAAAAGAGGATTTTTTGTCTGCCTTTAAGTCGATAAAAATAATGCCTAAAACATCTTCCAAGCTAATATCGGCTTCTCTTATGAAAGAACACTTGAGTGCAAAAGATATAGAATATATAATTGATGAAGCATCATTTAGTGGATATAAAAAAGCTGTAGTTAGATGGCTTAAATTCTTAGAAGAAAAAAGTATCGGCGCAAAAAGACAAAAAATAGAAAAGATGTTACATGTTCTCACAAATTAAAAATTTATTTATTTTTAATATTTGATTAAATTTTTACTTTAAATTTATTGACATATTGTTATGCTTTCGCTTATATTAATTATAAGGGGGTGGAATGTGCAATTTTTATTGGGGTTTTTAGTTGGAGCTATTGTTATAGGTTTTGTTATGTGGAAAATTATACCTGGAATGATGAGTATAACAAAAGAGAGTTCTCTTAATTTCGAAGATACAGTTGAGGCTGTTCAGCGAGAAGCAAAAGCATTAGGCTGGAATGCTCCACATGTATACAATATGCAGCAATCTTTTACAAAAGCTGGTTTTGAAAATGTTGAAAAAATGCAAGTTGTATCACTTGGACATGCAAAATTTGCATATCAAATCGTAAGAAATGATAAAGATAAATTTGTACTTGGTTTTATGCCATATCGTGCTGGAGTTTATGAAGATAAAAATGGAAAAGTTTTTATTACAGGTGCAAACATGGGTATTATGAGTAAAATGTTTGGTGGCAATATAGAAAAAATTATGGGCGCTTCTGCAAAAGATCTTGAAAAGGCATTTGCTAAATTTACCAAGTAAATCACTGATTAAATACATATTTAGTACTTTTTCTGTAAAATAAGTTCAACATTATATTATTAGGTTGAATTTATGGAAAATTTAGAAGAAGTACTAAAAAAACACAAACTTACAAATGATGAATATCAAAATATTTTAAAGATTATGGGTCGAGAACCAAATCTTTTGGAGATTAAGATATTTTCTTCTATGTGGAGTGAACACTGCTCTTATAAATCAAGCAAAAAATATTTAAACGGTTTTCCAACAACTGCACCTTGGGTTATCCAAGGACCTGGTGAAAATGCTGGTATTATCGATGTTGGAGATGGAATCGCCGCAGTATTTAAGATGGAATCTCATAATCACCCAAGTTTTATAGAGCCTTATCAAGGAGCTGCTACTGGAGTTGGTGGAATATTAAGAGATGTTTTTACAATGGGAGCAAGACCTGTAGCCAACATGAACTCACTTCGCTTTGGAAATATAGTAAACAATGATAAAACTTCAAAACACCAGAGATACTTAGTTCGAGGCGTAGTAGCTGGAATTGGTGATTATGGTAACTGTATGGGAGTTCCAACCATCGGAGGCGAATGCTCTTTTGAAGAGTGTTATAACGGAAATATTTTAGTAAATGCATTTACTCTAGGACTTGTAAAAACAGACGAAATTTTTTATGGTCTTGCAGAGGGTATAGGAAATCCAGTTATCTATGTAGGAAGTAAAACAGGAAGAGACGGATTGGGAGGAGCTGTTATGGCGAGTGATAGTTTTAGTGAAGAAAATAAATCTCTGAGACCTACTGTGCAAGTTGGTGATCCTTTTGCAGAAAAACTTTTACTTGAAGCTTGTTTGGAGCTTTTTAAATACGATTATATCGTTGGTATTCAAGATATGGGAGCCGCAGGGCTTACAAGCAGCTCTTTTGAGATGGCCGGGAGAAGTGGAAGCGGAATGATTATGAATTTGGACAGAGTACCTGCAAGAGAAGAGGCTATGCAACCATTTGAATTTATGCTGAGTGAATCTCAAGAGAGAATGTTGATTTGTGCCAAAGCTGGATATGAAGAAAAAGTTTTAGATATTTTTAGAAAATGGGACTTAGATGCAGAAGTTATCGGTGAAGTAACAAGCAGCGGAAATATGGAACTGTTTTGGCACGGTGAACGAGTGGCCGACATCCCGGTACTGCCTGTTGGAGAGGAAGCACCGATATATGATAGACCTGTAAAAAAACCGGTATATTTAGATGAGATAAAAAATACAACAATAAATGATTTTGAAAAAGTAGGCAACCAAGAAGCCTTTGATAATCTTTTTGCAAGACCAGAAGTTGTGGATAAATCATGGATTATAAAACAATATGACTCAATGGTACAAACAAACACTATAAAAGCCCCAGGAAGCTTGGATGCAAGTTGCATAAGGATAAAAGAAAGCGGAAAAGCCTTGTCTATGAGCAGTGACTGTAATCCTAGATTTAATTATATTGATCCATTTGGCGGAGCAGCTGCCGCTGTCATGGAAAGCGGTAGAAATGTAGCGATGAGTGGTGCTAGACCAAAAGCTATCACAGACTGCTTAAACTACGGAAACCCTGAAAATCCAGAGGTAATGTGGCAATTTGCACAAGGATGTTACGGCATAAAAGAGGCATGCTTAAAACTAAACACACCAGTAGTAAGTGGAAATGTATCGCTTTACAATGAAACAAATGGCGTAGGAATTTACCCAACGCCAGCAATTGCCATGGTGGGGATAAATGATGATGCAAACAAAACTCTTCCTAGCGCTTTTGCAGAAGTAGGAAACCAAATATATCTTATAGGCGACACAAAAAGCGACTTTGGTGGCAGCTTATATATGAAAAAATTATATGGAAAAGTAGAAGGCACATTGCCAGAAATTGACTACGATAAAGAGCTCAAACTTTGGGATTTAGTCATAGAGGCCAACAAAAAAGGCATCATCAAATGTGCAAAAGATGTAAATGCCGGCGGAATTGTTATAGCTCTTGCAAAGATGAGTTGCGTCAGTGGACTAGGCTCTACATGCGAGATTGAATTAGAAAACAGTAGAGATATTTTCTCAGAGAGTTTTTCAAGAGCTATTGTTGAAGTAAAAGATGAAGAGGCCTTTAAAAATCTTGCAAATAATATCGGTATAAGCGCTGTGAAGATAGGCAATGTTACAGATACAAACAGCTTTACATGTAATGATGTCAAAGTAAATTTAGATGATTTGAAAGATACATATTTTAACAAATTTCAAGAAATTATAGAACAAGATATTTAAGAGCAGTTTATGAAAATATTAAAATTTCTATTAATCTTACCACTTCTTCTATTTGCGGGGAAACCAGATTTACTTTTACTAAAAACATATAATGATCATTTAAAAGTTAATGGCTGGCTTATGAGCGAAAAGCTTGATGGCGTGAGAGCATATTGGGATGGTAAAAAACTCATCTCAAGAGGTGGAAAAGTTTTTAAAATTCCAAAATGGTTTATACAAAGTTTCCCTCCGTTTGAAATAGATGGAGAATTATGGAGCAAAAGAGGGGATTTTGCAAATATCTCAGGGATTGTGCGAAAGCAAAGACCAAATATCGGTTGGAAACAATTAACATACAATATTTTTGAAGTGCCGCATCAAAAAGGCGGATTAATCCAGAGGTTAAGTGTTTTAAAAAATTATTTAATGAAACACCCAAGTAAGTATATAAAAATCTTAAAGCAGACTACATGTAGAGATAAAATTCACTTAAAAACTTTTTTAAAAGAAGTTGAAGATAGCGGTGGAGAGGGTGTAGTTATAAGAAATCCAAATGCACCATATATAAACAAAAGAACTTCCCAGGCATTGAAAGTTAAAAGTTTTGATGATACAGAGTGTAAAATAGTAGGATATAAAAACGGCAAAGGAAAATATGTCAAACAAGTCGGCACACTTACATGCAAGATGAAAAACAATCAAATCATAAATATAGGAAGTGGACTAAGCGATAAGCAAAGAAAAAATCCGCCAAAAGTCGGTACAATTATAACCTTTAAATACAAAGGTCTGACAAAAAACGGCAAACCAAGATTTCCAGTATTTTTAAGGGAGAGAGATGATAGATTGTAAAAATTTAAAATATATATAAAAAAATAATAAAACAGGTAAAACCCATATTTTCAATAGTGAGTATAAAGTTGAATTTGAATATAAGATTAGAACAATGTGTAAATAGTATTTGGAAGGGAGACTTAAATGAAAGTACTTTTATTAGCAGGTGGATTAGGCACAAGGTTAAGTGAAGAAACTGATTTGAAACCCAAACCAATGGTGGAGATTGGTGGCAAGCCTATATTGTGGCACATAATGAAGATATATTCATATTATGGATTTAATGATTTTGTGATATTATTAGGTTATAAAGGTTATTATATTAAAGAGTATTTTGCAAATTATTTTCTTCATCAAAATGATTTTACAATTGATATGCAAAGTGGAAAAATGGAAGTCTTGAATAATTCTAGTGAACCTTGGAAGGTTACACTTATAGATACTGGAAAAGACAGTATGACTGGTGGTAGAATTAAAAGAGCGCAAGAATTTATAAATAATGATACTTTTATGCTTACTTACGGTGATGGCGTTAGTGATGTGAATTTACAAAAACTTGTAGAATTTCATAAAAATAATAATAAAAAAGCTACTATGACAGCAATTCAGCCTGTAGGTAGATTTGGATCATTAAATATTGAAACTAATATGGTAAAGGATTTTATAGAAAAGCCGATAGGTGATGGTACTGGGATAAATGGTGTCTTTATGGTTTGCGAGCCAGAAGTTTTAGATTTAATA
>CAZYTB010000056.1:0-10029 GCA_964650375.1 uncultured Campylobacterales bacterium
GACATGCTAGAGATTGCACTTGAGTTGAAAGAGCATTTAGATGATTTAAAACCTGTGAGTACTTTTGTAAAAAAAGATAATGAAATTTTTATTGAATTAAATAAAGAACTAAGATTTTTATCTGGCAAAACGGTCATTTATGGTGCAAATGTAGATGAAGATTCGCTTCTTGAAGAAAATGACTTTGTAAAAATAGTAAAAAATCATGCAAAAGAAGTTGGGGCAGAAGTTGTAACACTTTGTGCAAAAATCGAAGAAGAATTAGTAGGATTAGAAGAGGAAGAAGCAGAAGAATTTCTAAGCGAACTTGGAGTAAAAGAGTCTGGTCTAAACAAGATAATTCATAAAGCATTTGCTAAATTAAACCTTATAAGTTATTTTACAGCAGGAGTGATGGAAGTAAGAGCCTGGACGATAGAAAAAGGCTGGAAGGCTCCAAAATCAGCTTCTGTTATACACAATGACTTTGAAAAAGGTTTCATTAGAGCTGAAGTTATAGGATACGATGATTTCATCACACATAGCGGCGAACATGGCGCAAAAGAAGCTGGCAAGATGAGACTTGAGGGAAAAGATTATGTGGTGCAAGATGGAGATGTCATGCACTTTAGGTTTAATGTTTAAAAAATATTTAAATATTAATAATATGATTTCTATAACTAACACAGTAAGGAAAAATATGAAAAAAATTATAGTTATGTTAACTATTGTCATGCTTAGCATCAGTGTTCAGGCAAAAGATATCTTAAAATCTTATACTTTCAAGGATGCTTCAAATAAAAATATCGAACTTCAAACCATGAACAGTGGAGTAGATGTTCCTACATTTAAAGGAAAGGTAGTTTTGATAGCCTTTTTTGGTAAAAATTGTCCACCTTGTATTGCCGAGATTCCAGGCTTAGTAAAACTCCAAAATGAACTTGCCAAAAATTTTCAAATTGTTGCCATACATGTACAGCAAAAAATGACAAAACCTGAGTTGGACAATTTTATATCTATGCATAAAATAAATTATCCAATTATTCCCTCATCTGATAAAGCCTTTGATTTTGTAAATTTTATCGCTTCTAAAACAGGATGGGGAGGTCAAATACCTTATTCTATTCTTTTAGATAAAAAAGGAAATGCAGTCAAAACTTACCTTGGAATGCAAAGAGAAGAAACACTTACAAAAGACATTACAGCCCTCTTTTAAACCTATAAAAATCTATTTGATACAAATTTAACACTCTTTTTGTAAAATTTCATAATCTTAGAAATTTACAAGGAGAGTGGGCATGAATAAGACAATATATTTCTCTATAATATGTGCAGTAAGTTTAAATACTTATGCAATAGACTTAGGGACAATAGAAATATCTGAGTTTGCTAAAAGCAAAGTTGTAGAAAATGTTAGTAAAGAAGAAGTAAAAAGTGCTGACTTGGCTGATGCATTATACCAAGAAACACCTAGTATCAATATGGTAAGAAGAAGTGGAATTGCAAATGATATAGTTCTTCGTGGGCAAAAGAGAGACAATATCGTTGTAACAGTTGATGATGCAAAAGTATATGGTGCATGTCCAAACAGGATGGATCCTCCAATTTCGCATATAGTAGTTTCAAATATCGATAGCGTTACAGTAAGCGAGGGACCATATAATGTCGAAGATTTTGGGGTCCTAAGTGGTGATGTAAATGTACAAACCAGAAAACCAAAAGATGGATTTCATGGCGATATATATATGAATGCTGGTAGTTTTAACTATAAAAAAGGTGGTGCAATATTAAGCGGGGGAAACAACAAGATAAAAGTTTTAATAACAGGCTCTAGAGAAGAAGGTGATCAGTACAAAGATGGCGATGGAAAAACTTTTGCTGGGCAAATGAAAGATAAAGCTCCAATTAGTAACCAACTTAAACCACAATACGAAGACATGAAAGCTTTCAAAAAAACCTCTGCTATGATAAAAACTTTTATAAATGTTGCAGATAATCAAGATTTAGAGCTTAGCTATACACTAAATAGAAGCAATGATGTACTCTACCCAAATACAGGAATGGACGCAATATACGACTATAGCGATATCATAAATTTTAAATATACAATATTAGAATTAGGAAAATTCTCTAAAAAATTACAATTTAAACTTTATAATTCACAAGTTGAGCATCCTATGAGTACAAAATATAGAAATAATTCAGGTCCAAATTCTATAAACGAACTCACGAGCAAATTAACAACCGAAATGACAGGTGCTAAAATCATAAATGATATGGATTTAGTTGGCGGATTATTTACTACTGGAATTGATGGTAGTAAAAGGAACTGGGATGGTTATTATATAGGACAAGGTATGACAGCAGGACTTGATGGAAAAAAATCCATAGATGATGTGGATACAAATAATATTGCTCTTTTTGTGAAATATAACAAAAATATAACAGATAACTTAAATATGCAATATGGTGCTAGATATGATCACACTATAATCAGCACAGCAAATTCTGCATATAATGATAGAGATTTTAATTCACTTGATGCAAATGTTTTGGCTACTTATACTACAAAAGATGATATGAAATTTTTTGCTGGTATTGGTAGGTCGTCTAGAGTTCCTGATGGTAGAGAGTTGTATTTTTGGAAAAAGACACTTATCGGTACTCCAACTCTAAATCAAACTCACAATACAGAATTTGATATAGGGGCTCAAAAGAATTTTGAAAATGCCTTCATAAAAGCAAAAGTTTTTTATAGTATTTTAGATGATTATATTTATTTTCATCAAGGGCAAACTCCGAATGCTTTTGTAAATATAGATGCTAAAATTTATGGAATTGAACTAAATGGTGCTTATGATGTAACTGAGAGTTTATATGTTGATTATGGGTTGGCTTATCAAAGAGGTAAAAAAGACAAGCCATTGGCTGGACAAAGCAATACAAATTTAGCTGACATGACTCCACTTAAAGTAAATATTGCTCTTAATTATGATTATGATGACACCACAAATGCAAAAGTGGAGCTAATAGCGGCTAAAAGATGGAATGATTATGATAGTGACAATGGTGAACAAAAAATCCCTGGATATGGAATCATAAATATCAAGGGGCAAAAAACATTTGCTAAAAGTTTTGAAGTAATTGTTGGTATTGATAATCTTTTTGATAAAACATATGCGATATCAAATACTTATGCTGACCTAAATCTCTTAAGCAATGGCTCAAATGGAGAAGTAATGCTCCTAAATGAACCTGGCAGATATTTTTATATTAATTTAAAGTATAAATTTTAGAGAAGAGACATAAATGAATATAGAATTTTTAAAAAATATAGTAGATTATGGAATTCTAGGGTTATTAGCTCTCATGAGCTTTCTCTCTGTTTGGTTTTATTTAGAAAGATTGTTGTTTTTTAGACAGGTAAAATTAGATGAGTACAAACAAAAAGAGCAACTTGAAATTGATTTGACAAATCACATAACTATCATATCTTCTTTTGGATCAAATGCTCCATACATTGGATTACTTGGAACGGTATTTGGCATCATTATAACATTTTATGTCATGGGGCAAAGTGGAAGTATGGATATAAAAACCATCATGACCTCTTTAGCCCTAGCTTTAAAAGCAACTGCTATGGGACTCATAGTTGCAATTCCCTCAATGATGTTTTACAATCATCTTGGCAGAAAGATAGAAGTGCTTATAGCCAAGTGGGATATGAAAAATGAAAATACAAAAATTTGATTCTATAAATGTAGTCCCTTTTATAGATATTATGCTCGTACTTCTAGTTATAGTTTTAACTACGGCAACATTTGTAGCAAGTGGTATAATTCCTGTGGATTTAAGTGAAAGTAAAAGTTCAATAAAAAATCAAAAAAATCAAAATCTAACGATCACTATAAAATCAAATGGAGATATATTTTTTGATAAAATTGGTGTCAGTAGAGAAAAAGTAGAATCTAAACTACTGTTATTCAAAAAAAATAGTGCAATCAATATAAATTGTGATAAAAATGCGAAATTTGATAATTTTGTTTATATTATAGATATATTAAAGCAAAAAGGTTATAAAGATTTGGGAATAATCACCAAGTATGAATAGATATTTTTCCTCCTTTTTAGCAACAAGCCTGTTATACGGTATCCTGATAACTTCAATTCTTTTTTACTTCACAAATACAGTTATACTAAAACATAAAAAAGTTGAGAAAATCTGCAAATTTAAAGTCATAACTCAAAAAATAGAGCCTGAAAAAATAGAAAAGAAGCCAAAAGTTGTGCCGCCTAAACCTAAACCTAAACCTAAACCTAAACCTAAACCTAAACCTAAACCTAAACCTAAGCCCAAGCCTAAGCCCAAGCCTAAGCCCAAGCCTAAGCCCAAGCCTAAGCCCAAGCCTATCAAAAGAATTAAGCCTAAATTAGAGCAAGAAACTATTGAGAAGAAAAAAAATGAGCAAATGATAGAAAAAATTACAAGAAGAATCGTCAAAAAGCAGGAACCAAAACCAATTCAAAAAATAATTACCAAAGATAATAAAATAGATGAAAAAAGAAATTTATTTTTAAAAAAATTAAAATCAAAAATAAATCAAAATAAATTTTATCCAAACAAAGCGGTAAAAAGAGGAATAGAAGGAGAAGTAGAGATTGAATTTATGATAAAAAAAGATGGTAGTGTGATGAGTATCAAAATCATCTCAGGTAAAAAAATCTTTAAAAAATCAGCCATTAAATCCATAAAAAATAGTTTTCCTATTGAAGTAAACAATACTCTATTTAATTTTCCCAAAAAATTTAAAATTAAACTTTTATATTATCTCAAATAAAAGAAATATCAACCTTTAATTGCAAGCATTTCACCAAATTTGATATGATTGCCTGCTTCACATGTAAGATTTACAAAATCTTTTTCGTAAAGCATAACTATGGTCGAGCCCATTTCAAACTTCCCTATTTCTGCACCTTTTTCTATAAATACATCTGAATATTCATAGTATGTTGAGTATCTTTTTTTTGAATTAGTTTGTATCCTATTGTCAAACACAAAATCCATCTTGCCAACATTTAAAGCTCCAACAAAAACCATATAAAAAAGTCTTCCACTTTCGCTTAAACACTCAAGCACAACTCTTTCATTTTCTATAAAAAGATTCGGTATTTTTTTAAGCCATGTAAAATTAACTGGGTATAATTTGCCAGGAATATGAATCGCCTTTTGAACTTCCATATTTATCGGGGCATGATAGCGATGATAATCTTTTGGTGAGAGATAAAAATTTATAAATTTTCCACCTTCTAATTTGTTTTTAAATTCACTACTTATTTGATTGGTTAATAAATCTGAAATACTATATGAAAATCCTTTTATTTGCAGAGCCATGCCATCTTCCACAGTGCCGCATTTCGTTATAAAGGCATCACAGGGATATATAAAATTATCTTTATCTTTATTAAATTCTCTTTTCTTGATTAAAGACCTTGTAAAAAGAGCATTTAAACTTTCATATTTATAAGCATCAAGAAACTCGCTCATATCTACATGCATTAAACCAACATAGCTTTTGTTAATTATATTTTGGACAAATGATGGAAATTTAGTTGAAGCAAATTTACCAAATAGCCTGGATATCAAGGAAGTCATAATCATATTTTTAAATCCTAAATAAAGAAATAGTATTTGATTTTAGCAATATATTCATTAATAAGTCATAAACTGAAGTGAAGCTATTTTTTGGTAAAATGCTAGCCGTTAAAAAAGACAAGAGGGATAAAAATTGAGAAGTCATTATTGTACGCAAGTAAATATAGAAAATATCGGCGAAACTGTTGAAGTTTGCGGTTGGAGTAATAATAGCAGAGACCATGGTGGAGTTATATTTATAGATTTAAGAGATAAAAGTGGTTTAGTGCAACTTGTTTGCGACCCGGCTGATAGCGTGAGCGCACATGAACTTGCAAATAAAGTAAGAGATGAATTTGTACTAAAAGCGAAGGGGCGAGTTAGAGCCAGAGGAGAAGGTCTTGAAAATCCAAACCTAAAGACTGGTAAAATCGAAATTGTAGTAGATGAACTTATCGTAGAAAATAGCAGCGAGGCAGTTCCTTTTGTTATAGGCGATAATAATGTTGGCGAAGATGTAAGATTAAAATATAGATATCTGGATTTAAGAAATAAAAAATCTTATGAAATTTTTAAGTTACGAAGTAAAGTTACGATTGCTGCTAGAAATTTACTTGATAGCAAAGAATTTTTAGAAGTAGAAACACCAATTTTAACTAAATCCACTCCAGAGGGAGCACGGGATTATTTGGTGCCTAGTCGTGTTCACAATGGAGAATTTTTCGCACTTCCACAGTCTCCGCAATTATTTAAACAACTTTTAATGTGTTCAGGATTTGATAGATACTTTCAAATTGCAAAATGTTTCCGTGATGAAGATTTGAGAGCAGATCGTCAACCTGAATTTACTCAGATAGATTTAGAGATGAGTTTTTGTACTCAAGATGATGTCATCAAAGTAACGGAAGAGCTAATAAAAGAGATATTTAAAGCTTGTGGGCATGAAGTGCAGACTCCATTTAACAGATTAAAATATAAAGATGCAATGGAAACATATGGTAGCGATAAACCGGACCTTAGGTATGATTTATCCTTAGTAGATGTTATGGATATATTTGCTAAATCTTCAAACGAAATATTCAGCAATATTGCAAAAGATAAAAAAAACAACCGCATAAAAGCCTTAAAAGTACCAAATGGCGATAATATTTTCTCAAAAAGACAGATGAAAGGTTTTGAAGATTTCGTAAGAAAATTTGGAGCCGCAGGTCTCGGATATTTTCAAATGAAAGAAGATGGCTTAAAAGGTCCACTTACCAAATTTTTTAGTGAAGAAGATTTGCAAGAAATTATAAACGCTTCAGGCTTAAAAGTAGGAGATGTTATCTTTTTTGGAGCAGGTGATAAAAAAGTAGTTTTAGACTACATGGGAAGATTTAGAATTTACTTAGCCCAACTTATGGATATAATTCCAAAAGGTAAATTTGAATTTGTCTGGGTAGTTGATTTTGATATGTTTGAAGTTGACAATGGTGAAGTCAAAGCACTTCATCACCCATTTACTATGCCTCGTGATTTAAATGCTCCAATAGATGAAATGGAATCTATCGCTTATGATATCGTTTTAAATGGTGTAGAATTAGGCGGTGGAAGTATCAGAATACACAAAAAGGAAATCCAAGAAAAAGTTTTTGAATTACTAGGGATAAGCGAAGAAGAAGCAAATGAAAAGTTTGGATTTTTACTAGATGCTCTAAAATTCGGCGCACCTCCTCATGGCGGATTAGCTATGGGTCTAGACAGACTGATTATGCTTCTTACAAATTCTAAAAGCATCAGGGATGTTATAGCATTTCCAAAAACACAAAGAGCACAATGCCTACTTACAAATGCGCCAAGTGCTGTTGATAATACACAACTAAGAGAGTTGGGAATTAGATTGAGAGAAATAAAAAAACAGTGATGAAAAAAATATTTTTAATAATAGGTGCACCAGGTAGCGGAAAGACTACTGATGCTTCTATGATAGCCCAAAATAATTCTGATTCTATAGCTCATTTTTCTACTGGTGACTTACTGCGTGCGGAAGTTCAAAGTGGAAGTGAACTTGGAAAGATTATAGATGAAAGAATTAGTGCCGGAAATTTAGTACCTGTAAAAATTGCTGTAGAAACCATCATAAAAGCGATAGAAAATTCAGATAAAAATATAATTTTAATAGATGGATTTCCAAGATCAGTTGAGCAGATGATGGCACTTGAAAAAGTGCTGATATCCGCAAAAGGCATTCGACTTGTTTTAGTTATAGAGGTTTTGGTCTCACCAGAAACGGCAAAAAAAAGAGTATTAGGTAGATCTCGCGGAAGTGATGACAAAGAAGAAATCTTTGCAAATCGCTTAACAATCTACAACGAACCACTTAGTATGATTAGGGATTTTTACAAAAATCAAAATTTACTTATTGAGGTTGATGGTGAACGAGATGTAAATGAGATAGTAAAAGATATGGAAACCAAGATTCATGAACACATATAATTTTTATAGCGTAATAATTGGAACTGAACTCTTAAACGGAAGAAGAGAAGACAAACATTTCTCATTTATAAATAAAGAGTTAAGAGAGCGGGGATTAAATCATGCTGGAAGTTTTATTATAGTAGATAGTCCTCCTTTGATGAAAAGAGTTTTTGAGATGATAAAAGAAGATCCAAAAAGTGTTATGTTTTGTTTTGGTGGAATTGGCTCTACTCCTGATGATTATACTAGAAAAGTGGCTGCTGAAGTTTTTACATGTAGTGAACTTCAAACAAACAAAGGTGCACTAAACCTAATAAAAGAAGAATTTGGAGATGAAGCATATCCTCATAGAATAAAAATGGCGGATATTCCGGAAAATGCTCAGCTTTTAGAAAATATAGTAAATAAAGTTCCAGGTTTTTATCTTGAAGATAGATTTTTCTTTACTCCTGGTTTTCCATCTATGTCCTGGTCTATGATAAAAACTGTCCTTGATACAAAGTTTGAGAAAAAACAAAAGCTATATTCTTGTGGATTCAATGTAAAAACTTCAGAGAATGACTTAATAAATATAATGGAGGCTCTTCCAAAAAATATAGACTTATCATCTTTACCTAAAATAGAAGGCAATAAAAAAAGCGTCGAGATATATTTGGCCAACAAAGACAAAAATGAACTTGAAAAATGGTGTAACTTTTTTAAAAATGAGATGAAAAAACTAAATATAAAATACAATAATGAGTACGAAAACTAGTTTTTTAAAAAATAATTATCAACACCATCAGCTATCCCTTTAGCCAATAAATTCTGGTATTGAAAATTAAAAAGTCTAGTTCCTTCGGTTGGATTAGTTATATATCCTGTTTCAATCAAAATTGCTGGCATTTGAGCGCCAACAAGCACCCAAAATGGAGCTTCTCTCACTCCTCCGTCAATTATCCTATATTTCTTTCTAATTGATTTTAAAATACCCTGTTGAATGTCTAATGCCATTTTATTTGCTTGTATAATTTTTTCACGATTCATTACATTTAAAAAAGTATTTTTTGAATAATAGTCCATATCCTCCATAGCAGAACGATTTTCCAGTGCTGCTACATTCATACTTCTTTGACTTCTATTTGTGGAGAGAAAATATGTTTCAACTCCTTTTGAAGTTAAGTATTTGCTCTTTCTTGGTGCTGCATTTGCATGTATAGAAATAAATAAATCGGCATTTTTATGATTTGCAAAATTTGTTCTACTTCTCAATTTTACAAAAGTATCATTTTTTCTTGTCAGGTATACTTTATAGCCTCTTTTTTTAAGCTCGCGTGAACATTTTAATGCTATCGCTAAAACAGCTCTTTTTTCATATTTTCCTCTGTACCCAATTGCGCCGGAATCTTTGCCTCCATGGCCTGGGTCCAATACTATAATTTTATCATTTGGACTAAAAGAAGATGATGCAATATTTATATATGGAACCGTTCTTTTGGTTGGCTTTATTTTATAAAAATCTATAATAATATTTTTATTTCTGATTGTAAGATAATATTTTCTTACTTTTCTACTATCAAAAACGAGTCTGAATGTATTTTTGTTAAATTGTGCAATTCTTATATTTTTAAAAATATTTGGAGTTTTTATCTTAGGTTTTAAAGATAAAAATGCATTGAAATCAAAAACTTTTTTATAATATATTTTCCCTTTTAAAGTGAATGATTTAACATCCTTGGAAATCAATTTTTTATCAAATACTAAATTTATTCTTTTATTATTTATGGATATTTGCACAAGATTAGCAAGCTTATTCATCGCTTTTTCATGAATTATTTTGGTGGATTTTTTTTGATATATTTTTTTTGGTTGTAGATTTTCTCTCATAAGTAAAGTAGAAAGTTCTTTTTTATAATTTTTCGCATTAAAATTTAATATTGCAGAACTCTTCACTAGCCTCTTTAAGGTTTCTACTTTTAACT
>CAZYTB010000056.1:10039-15051 GCA_964650375.1 uncultured Campylobacterales bacterium
ATAGATTTTATATAAATATTTTGCAAAGAATGAAAAATTCTAAGCATTTCGTCCTCATTGGCTGAACTGATCTTTTTATCATAAGAATATACCTGATTAAGATACGCCGAATTTGCAAACAGTGTTATAGAAATAAAAAATATTATTATTAAAGTTCTAACTGTCTTCTCCATGTACTAACTTATTCATAAGCTCTTTAACACTTATTATTTCTTTTAATTTATATCCATTTGAACCAGTAAAAAATAACCCGGTCTCTACTTTTCCCATATATGCATCTGAGAGTCTGTCTGCTATACAGTAGCCTACTACTTTTGCTTCCTGTCCTCTATGACAAGGACTTACACAGTTACTTATGCATTTTATCTTGGGCCCTTCTCTTTTTTCAACCATTTTTATTAAATTTGTTCGAACACCGCGCGCTGGATATCCAACGGGAGATTTTAAAAGTTGTATATCTTCTTCTTTAGAGTCTATAATAACTTGTTTAAAATTATCACTCGCATCACACTCAAAGGTTCCTATAAATCTGGTACCCATTTGTACGCCATCTGCTCCTAATTCCATGACTTTAAGGATATCCTCATGATCCCAAATACCACCAGCCGCTATCAAAGGAAAATCTCCCCATTTTTGTATTTCTTCTTTAACTGGTTTGATTAAATTTTCCAATCTGTATTCTTCTTTTAGACATTGCTCGTAAGTAAATCCTTGATGACCGCCACTTTTTGGACCCTCAACGACAACAGCATCTGGCAATCTATCATATCTTTGCTTCCATCTTTTACATATAATTTTCAAAGCTTTTGCAGAAGAAACAATTGGAACAAGAGCAACATCAGGATAACCCTCTGTAAATTCAGGCATATTTGTAGGAAGTCCGGCTCCTGTGATAATGATATTAGCCCCCAATTCACAAGCATCTCTTGTCACTCTTCCATAATCATTTATTGCGCGTAGAACATTGACGGCTATTGGCTTATTTTTAGCAATTTTTTTAGCATTTTGAATAATTCTTCCAAGACCATCTCTGGAATAAAAATTATCTACTTCAAAAGGTCTTTCAGATATCTCTTTTTTTACATATTTTTGGTTTTTATAATACCCTGTTCCAATAGAGCTCACAACACCAAGTCCACCATTTAAACTTACATTTCCTGATAATTTATCCCAGCTAATTCCTAATCCCATCCCGCCTTGAATGATTGGGTTTTTTATTATATGTTTTCCTATTTTTAGAGGTTTAAATGCCATCATATTACCTTTAATTTTGCAAACTTTCTCTTACCTACTTGGAGTATGTACTCACCTTTTTCTAGTTGCATCTGCAAATCTTTTATTTTCTTTTGATCAACACTAACTGCATTTTGTATTATATCTCTTCTAGCTTGTGAAGTTGAAGGCTCAATTTTGCAATCAACCAATGCCTGAGCAATCCACACCGGAGCTTTACATTCAAATTCATCAATATCGCTTGGAAGTTGATTTTTTGAGTGTATTTTATCAAATTCTACCTTTGCCTCACTTGCAGCAGATTCACCATGATATCGTTTTACAATTTCAAGAGCAATGTTTTCTTTAACTAATTTTGGATGAATAATGCCGTTCGTTACTTTTTGCTTCAAAGATTCTATCTTATCAAGAGAAAGAGAACTTAATAATTCATAATATCTCCACATTAAATCATCACTAATACTTAGCATTTTACCAAACATTTCATTAGGCTCATCAGTCACACCTATATAATTGCCTAAAGATTTACTCATTTTATTAACTCCATCCAATCCCTCAAGAAGCGGCATTATCACAATTGCCTGCTCTTTTCCTACACCATAAGCTCTTTGAAGATGTCGCCCCATTAAAAGGTTAAATTTTTGATCACTTCCACCCATCTCTATGTCAGATTTGATTGCAACACTGTCATATCCTTGCAATAGTGGATATAAAAATTCGCTTACTGAAATTGATGCACCAGATTTATATCTCTTTTCAAAATCTTCCCTCTCAAGCATTCTTGCAACACTGAAAGTTGTTGTAAGCTCTAACATACCGCTAGCTCCAAGAGCTTCTATCCAAGATGAATTAAATAAAATCTGCGTTTTTTTAGGATCTAAAATCTTAAACACTTGTTCTTCGTAGCTTTTTGCATTTTTAAGTACAGTATCACGATCCAGTTTTTTTCTTGTTTCGTTTTTGCCTGTAGGATCTCCTATCATACCAGTAAAATCACCAATAATAAACTGAACAACTCCCCCATACTTCTGGAAAAGCGCCATTTTTTGAAGCAGTACTGTGTGACCGAGATGAAGGTCTGGTGCCGTTGGATCAAAACCGGCTTTCACAAAATAGCTTTCACCTTTTTTAAAATAATTTTCTAAAAGTGTTATAATTCTCTTTTCATCAATAATTTCACTAACTCCTCGCTTTATTTCTC
Organism: uncultured Campylobacterales bacterium; assembly: GCA_964650375.1. Lineage (GTDB taxonomy): Bacteria > Campylobacterota > Campylobacteria > Campylobacterales > Sulfurospirillaceae > JAADIZ01. The sequence continues at coordinate 12,474 of CAZYTB010000056.1, forward strand.
TTAAAGCAACTTCAAACATGTGTATCCTTCTAGCTTTTATATGCGTCATTTATCGAAACAAACTCAATGACACTGTATTTTGTTTTTAAATTATTTCTAATTGACTTTATTGGCTTATCAGGAAGTTCTAGAATCATTTCAAAATAATCTGCATGACCTTCTTCTGATTTCCCAAGCTCAATTGTTACTAAATTTATCTGCATTTTAGCTAAATAAAGTAAAAAAGCAGCTAAACAGCCTTTTTTATTTTCTAAACTTACAATCAGCTTATATCTATCTGGTGCATCTTTTGTCCACTTAACAAAGACCATAGTCTCGCTTTTATCCATCATTTCGCCCGCTCTTTCGCAAAGCTTATGGTGAACAAAAACATCATTTCCTTTTTTAAAACCAAATATATCATCACCTCTTTTAGGATGACAACAAAAATCAAAATACACATTTGATATGTTTTGATTTGAATAAATTACAATATTTTCAAATTTTTGTTTTTTTATTTTATACCTGCCAATTTTTAAAAGTGGAAATATTAGTTTTTCTGTATTTGAATATTTTTTTAAAGCATTAACAACATCTTTAAAATATTCTGAGTCAGTTGCAATATTAGATACTTTTTTAGTTAAATTCTCTTTATCTAACCATGCTAAAATTTTTTCTTCTTTTGTATTAAAAGTGTGCATCAAAATATTTATAGCTGTTTTGTGATTTATATCTCTTATTTTCTGCCTGCAATTAACCCTAATAGTATTCCTTGCTTTTCCAGTTTTTACACTATTTACCCAACTACATCTAAATTTTGGCTCATCTGATATAACTATTCTGGCTATATCACCATTTTTAAGCTCACTCAATAATGGAACTCTTTGTTTGTTGATATATGCTTCCTTTGCAAACACGCCTATTTCAGTATGAATTTCATAAGCAAAATCCAAAACAGTAGCACCTCGCGGAAGCGTAAATATATCTCCTTTTGGAGAAAAAACTGCAATATCTTCACTATAAAGGTTATCTTTTGCTATTTCATAAAATTCTTCTATATTTTCTATCTCGTCATCTTGAGTTTTTAATTCGTTTAACCATTCTAGCTTTGGATTTAATCCTCCACTTTTATATTTCCAATGAGCTGCAAGCCCAAATTCTGCGGTTTTATCCATATTGTATGTTCTGATTTGAGACTCTATTATGGATTTATCATCAAAAACTGTCGTGTGAATAGTTTGGTAACCATTTTCTTTTGGAATAGCAATATAATCTTTAAATCTTGAAATTAAAGGATTAAACTGCTGATGAATAATACCTAATACTTTATAACAATCAATTGTATTTTTTACAATTACTCTAATAGCTAGAAGGTCTAAAACCTCCTCTATAGAGATCCCTTTTCTTTGCATTTTTAAATATATAGAATAGTGATGTTTAATTCTTTTTATTACTGTAAATTCACTTTCGTTAAATCCATCACGCACCATTAAGGTTCTTATTTTTGAAGCGAAGTGGTTAAGCCTAAGCTGGAGTTGTTGTTTGTGCTCGTTTATGTAATCATCTATTTTTTTATATTCATGCGGCATTATATAAAAAAAACTTTGGTCTTCTAAGTAATTTTTTATTGATGAAATTCCAAGTCTGTGTGCAATTGGAGCATAAACGACTACTGTCTCTTCACTTATTCTTTTTTGTTTTGCGAGAGATAGGCCGTGAAGTGTCATCATATTATGAAGTCTATCGCAAAGCTTTATAATCAAAACTCTTACATCACTGATAGATGCTAAAAGCATTTTTCGAAAAGTCAAAGCCGAAGAGATAATTTTATCATTTGAGGTAGAAGGGATTAATTCATTATCACGGATTTCCATAATCTTTGTCAATCCCTCTACTAATCCACCTATCTCTTTTGTAAACAATTTATCTATAGATGCTATATCACAATCGGTATCTTCCACAACATCATGCAATAAACCTGCTACAATCATGGCCTCATCTCCACCAAAGTAAGCAACTAAGGATGCCACTAAGAGGGGGTGATTTGCATACTCTTCTCCACTGCGCCTGTATTGTCCGCCATGTTGTTTAATAGAAAAGTCTATAGCCTTTTGAATAAGCGGTGTTATTGTTGTAAAACTTTTCAAGACAGATATAGAGGTATCTATCTCCACTGATGCTTGTAATTTTTCGGCTAAGTCTTCTAGTGTCATTTTGTATCAGTTATTGAATCTAACCCTATTTTTCCATCTGCAATTTCTAGTAATGCAATGTCTGTATACTTTTGCTTATTACTATCTGCCTTGACTAAGGGTTGTGCACCATTTGCTAATTGTTCCGCTCTTTTAGCAACTATAATTGCAAGTAAATACTTATCACTATCTACTCGCTCCAAAGCTCTTGCTATAATTTGTTCTGGTCTCATCATTTTTTTCCTTTTCATTTTAATGTTCTTTTAGCGGTGAAACAAAGTTTCACCTAAAGAACCAAATACTAAAGCACAACGCTCACGCGTCGTAATAAACCTAAGTAAAAGTTTTTATCTTAATGTTCTTTTAGCGGTGAAACAAAGTTTCACCTAAAGAACCAAATACTAAAG
>CAZYTB010000057.1:0-14947 GCA_964650375.1 uncultured Campylobacterales bacterium
TATCAAATGTAGCAAATCTTCCAACAAAATATGGAAATTTTAAGATACAATCATTCAGAGAAGGCGTGAAAGAACACCTTGTTATATTTAAAGAACCCTTAGGCGAAACTCCAATAGTAAGAATTCACAGTGAATGCCTGACTGGAGATACTTTAGGAAGCCTCAAGTGCGACTGTGGAGACCAACTACAATTTGCTCTAAAAACCATAGGTGAAAAAGGTGGCATGATTATATATCTAAGACAAGAAGGAAGAGATATAGGACTGTTGAACAAAGTAAATGCCTATGCACTTCAAGACGCAGGGTACAACACAGTAGAAGCAAATCATCAACTAGGCTTTGAGGCCGATGAGAGAAGTTATGAAATGGTAGAAGTTATACTAAATCACTACAAAATAAGAAAAATAAAACTTTTAACAAATAATCCAAAAAAATTACAAAGCTTGAAATACATAGAAATAATTGAGAGAATTCCAATCATAATAGAGCCAAATCAGTACAATAAAGAGTATCTCAAGACAAAAAAAGATGAGATGGGACATTTGTTGTAACATATGAAAAACTACAAAATCCATAATTATCAATTGCCAGAAAACTTTACTAAAAATTGCCAAATATTTACTGATTTGATTTTAAAGTACAATAAAATTCACAACATAACAGGAGCCAAAAACAGTGCTACTATAGAGGAAAATATACAAGATAGTATTTATCCCATAAAGTTTCTACATGCAGGCATCAAAAATGCGATTGATGTTGGCACTGGGGCTGGGTTTCCCGGGCTTATTTTGGCTATGGCCTTGCCTTTGGTAAAATTTACACTATTTGAGCCTATAAAAAAGAAAAGTTCTTTTTTATATCTTGCCAAAACTACTCTAAATTTAAAAAATGTAGATATAATTTCACAAAGAGTTGAAAAAGTTCAGGCTTTTGAAGTAGATTTGATTTGTTCTCGTGCTGTTACTAAAACTGATTTGCTTATCAAAATATGTAAAGATTTTATAAGCAAAGATACAGTTTTAATCTTTTATAAAGGCTCTAATGTCGATGAAGAGATAAAAGATATGAATAATTATCAAATCCATAAAAGAGGTTTGAGAAATTATTTAATTTTAAAGGATATTAATGATTTTTAAATTATTGATTTTTGCTGTAATTGTTTTTTTGGTTTATACACTGCTTTTTAAAAATAGCAGAGGAATAGTAGAAAAACCAAACAAAAAAGAAAAGAAAAAGAAAATTGACGGGGATACAATGGTAGAGTGTACAAAATGCTCTGTTTTTGTTAGTGAAACGGACGCAATCATAAAAGATGGAAAATTTTACTGCTCAAAAGAGTGTGCAGGACTTAAATGATGGAGATATTTGGTCATAATTTTATAAAAAATAAAAATTTTTATACTATAAAAAAAATAGATGATATAAAAAATACATCTCCAAATTCTATAATTTTAACCGATTTTGATAAAGAAATTATTTCATATTGTAAAAATCAAAACCTCAACTTTGGAGTAAAAGTAACCTCTATAAAAGAGCTAATTTTGGCTTCTGCTTCAAATGCTTCTTATCTGCTAGTAGATAAAGATTTCTCAAAAGAAGCACAAAATATCGCTAACGAGTATATGTATGATGCAAAAATTTTACTAATCTCCAGCGATGAAAACGATATAGAATTTTGTGCAAAAAATGGAATAGATGGGATAATATTTACTTCTTCAGCCCATAAGATTTAAATTTTTCCAAGATTTTATCCATCTCTTTATTTGAGAGTATATTTGGCTCTCCTATTTGTTTTGCAAATATATATTGTTTAGCCAAGTTTTCAACTTCTATGGCTATCCATAGGGCTTTTTTTAGGTTAATTCCTGTTGTTACTACTCCGTGATTTGCTAGCAAACATGCTGTGTAGCCTTCTAGTGCTTTTATGATGTTTTTAGATAATTCTGCTGTTCCAAAAGTTGCATATTTTGCGCAGGGAATTTTATATCCTCCACCAACGCCAACCATATAATGATGTGCTGGTATATCCATACCGCATATCGCCATAGATGTAGCATAGGTTGAGTGATTGTGCAGTACACAATTTATCTGTGGTTTTGCTTTTAATATGTCAAAATGAAAATCTAATTCAGATGATGGTGGATGCTCGCCCTCATAATCCTCTTTTGAAGAAAATGGTACGAAAACTATATCTTTTGGTTTTAATAAATCATACGAAATCCCACTTGGAGTTATGAGAATCCCGCTCCCAAATCTGTGGCTTATGTTTCCAGATGTTCCTTGATTTATACCTAAATTTTCCATCTTTAGGCAAGTTGCTATGATTTCTTTTCTTATCTTTAATTCACTCATGACTTATGATACCGAAAAGTTATACGGTGGTTTTATAATACCTTTTTCGGTAATAAAACCTGATATCAAAGAGTTATCCGTAACATCAAAAGCAGGATTAAATACCTTTATATCTTTTGGTGCTATTTGCTGACCTTTTATATATATCAACTCCTTAGCTCCTCGCTCCTCCACTACTATATCATCTCCATTTTTTGAATTTGTATCTATGGTAGAATATGGGCAAGCTATGTAAAATGGTACACCATAATACTTTGCATTTACTGCTAGAGACAGAGTTCCTATTTTATTGGCTGTATCGCCATTATTTGCTACTCTATCAGCTCCGACTATTATCATGTTCACTCGTCCAAGTTTCATAAGATATGACGATACGCTATCTGCTATCATAGTAGTGTCAATACCAAATTTATTTAATTCCCAACATGTAATCCTTGCTCCTTGAAGAAGTGGTCTTGTTTCGCTGGAAAATGCTTTAAATCTAAGACCTTTACTCCAAGCAACATACACGGGAGCCAAAGCAGTTCCGATGCCTCCAGTAGCTAATGCGCCAGCATTGCAAAGAGTTAGCACGCAAAAGTTTTCTTTTATCAATTGGGCACCATTCTCTCCAATCTTCCTACAGGTTTGAATGTCGCTAGCGTGTATAGATTTAGCCTCTTTTTTGAGCAAAAAATAAAGTTCTTTTACCGTACCGTCTTTTGAAAATTCTTTAGCTATTGTAGATAATCTGTTTAACGCCCAACTTAGATTTACCGCAGTTGGTCTTGAACTATTCAAATAATTAGCATTTTTATATACCAATTCCAAAAAGGATTCTAAATCCAAATCAAGATGATGTTTAAGGCTAATAATCAAACCATAAGCACCCGCTATTCCTATGGCGGGTGCTCCTCTGACTTTAAGTTTATATATAGAATCATAAACCTGTTCTACATCCATCTGCTCTTCTTCTGTTTCTTGGGTTGGAAGTTTTGTCTGATCCAATATAAAAAATCTTTCATCGCTGGTAAAATATAGAGCTTTAGGGATTGTGTCTAAAAGTTTTTCAATTTTTTTCATTATTAAAATATTCCTTTTGTGTTTTTTCAATAATTGCCAAGACTTCATCTATACTGTTTATTTTTGATTTGGATTTTATCAATATCGAAGCAGTTTCTAAAACTCTTGCTTCTATTTTTGCTCTTAATTCCAAATCTTCAATGCCCGTAATATCCGCTATTTTTGCCAATCCTACAGTTCTTCTAAACATCTCGCAAGATGCAAAACCAATAGTATCTGCGAAAATATCTTTTATAAAACAATTCGTAAAATACTCAAAATCACTCAAGCCATTTGGATAATCAAATTGAAGTGATTTTTTCTTTTTTTCATCTTCTATCATATTGTTTTTAAATTTTTGTGCGAATTTTTCCCAAGTATCTTTTATGCAAGAGTTTACATACTTTTTGTATTCAACTTCATTTTTACCAAGTGAAAAATAAGACATAATCAAGTTTGCAAGATAAATTCCGACATCAAAACCAATCGGTCCATAAAATGCAAATTCCGGATCTATTACGAACGATTCCTCTTGATTTAGCATAATACTACCGGTATGCAGATCGCCATGAAGCAAAGCTTGTGCATTTGTCATAAATTTATATTTCATCTCTAAAACCGCAGCTTTTACATCTCTATCTTCTCTAAATTTCTTCACATGTAGCATATCTAGTTTTGGATTGTACTCATTTGTCTCGTTGTCCTCATAAGGGTGAGTAAATATAAAATCTTCCGTTATATTGCAAAGTTCAATATTTATAAATTTTTTAACACCCTCTTTCTTATCCCTGCTACTCAAATAAAAATCAGATGTATAAAAAAGAGTGTCCGCTAAAAATGTAGATATGTGCTCACTTAAATGAGGAAATTGGACTCTGTTTATCATCTCGCCTCTTAAAATTTTATGATGATTGAGATTTTGCATCACAACCAAAGACATTTCAAATGAACTGTAGTAAATATCTGGAACGAAAGGCGGACAAATCTCTTTTTCTTTTCTTAAAGCTTCAATCTCAAATGTCATTCTAATTCTACTAAGTGGATAATCTTCACCGACACAGCGAAGATAAGGAACAGCTTGTTTTAATATAATGCTTTTGTCATTTGCTTTGATAATATATACAAAGTTTAGATTTCCATCCCCAATTTCACTAACTTCGAGTTTATCGATTGATTCATTAGAATTCAGCAACAAATCCCTTATCTCTTTTGTATTATCTATATAATCTTTAATCGTGTCATTATTTAAAATTTTATACATTGATATTACCTCCACATGTAAAGTTATGTATTATATGATTTATTATTTTCATAAAGCTTAAAGTGTTGTTTTGTATAAATAATCTTCTATATATTCCGTAGGTTTTACAAAAATTGTTTGTCTCTTACAATTTATTAAAAAATTTGCACTATAATAAGAGTTTTTAAAAGGCTTTAATTTTGAATCCAAAAGTAAATAATTTTTCTATAGCAGAAGAGATATGGCACGCTATAACGCATGGATTAGGATTTTTTTTAAGTGTTGCTGGTTTAGTCATCTTAGTTGTGGTTGCTTCATTGCACTCTAGCACTATTGGTATTGTAGCCTCTTGTATATATGGCTCGACTTTGATTATCCTGTATGGTTCATCCACACTTTATCATGCTATTACAAATCACAGGGCAAAAAAACTTCTTCAAACATTTGATCATGCTTCTATATACTTTTTAATAGCCGGTTCATACACTCCTATCACACTTGTTACTCTTGGTGGAGATTGGGGTTGGAGCATTTTTGGCGTTAATTGGGGTATCGCTATTGTGGGCATTGCTTTGAAGTTTTTATATCCTGGAAGATTTGAAAAGTTATCTCTATCTTTATATATGATTATGGGCTGGATGATAGTCGTCGCAGCAGTTCCTATTATCCACGAAATGGCAACAGGCGGGTTATGTCTCTTGCTTGCTGGAGGTTTGTTTTATAGTTTGGGTATTATATTTTACCTAAAAGATACTAAGCCATTTTATCACACTGTATGGCATCTTTTTGTATTAGCCGGAAGTATTTGTCATTATTTTATGATTCTTGTGTATATTATTTAAATTTAGAAATTATATTCTATATTTGTATTCATCTTTTTCTTGTGCAAAGAAAGTAGTATAATATCTACATGGAAGCACATAATTTTTTCTTAATACTTTTTTTAATTCTAATAGTAGCAAGAATCCTAGGTGAGCTTTTTGCTAGATTTGGGATACCCTCTGTTCTTGGTGAACTTTTTACAGGGATACTTCTGGGTTCATCTATTTTAGGCATTGTTCATCCAAATGAAATATTGAAAATATTAGCAGAAATTGGAATTATCTTACTTCTTTTTGAGGTAGGTATGGAAACCGATTTTACACGCTTAAAAGATGCTGGAACCAAATCTCTTATAGTGGCGTTGTAGGTGTGATACTTCCTTTTAGCTTTGTGCTTTTGACCTCTTACTATCTTTTTGGATTGGCATTTGACATCTCTTTGTTTATAGGCGGAACACTTACAGCTACTAGCATTGGTATCACTCTTAGAGTTTTAAAAGATATACATATGGAAAATACCAATATTGCTCAAATTGTGATTGGTGCCGCTGTTATTGATGATGTATTGGGGATTATATTACTAGTTTTTGTATATGACTTTTCAATCTCTCACGAAGCTAATTTCAATCATACTTTATCGGTAGCTGGTTTGATTCTGATGTTTTTAGTATTAGCTCCGATTTTAGCAAAAATTCTTTCATACCTGATAGATAAGTTTCATGGAAAAGATTTGGTACCAAGGTATATTCCTACTATTGTCATCTCACTCATTTTGCTTTTTGCATATCTTTCACATTTAACGGGGCGCCTGCTATCTTAGGCTCTTTTGCAGCAGGTTATAAGCCCTCTCTAGAAGGTTTTTCTTGCCATTTGGTGCGTTTTTAAGGACTAATGAAATGCTTCTTAGTGATGTGAAAAAAAGTATGACACCAATTATCCAGATATTTACACCAATTTTTTTTGTTATGGTCGGTTTATCTATGAATTTAAGACTCATAAATTTTTCATCCTCTTCTTTTTGGATTATGTCAATCTCATTTATTTTCATAGCTTTTATAACAAAATTTTCAGGTGCATTTTTTATCATTCAAAAATGTGTTAGAAATAATGCACTTATTGGAATATCAATGATACCTGGGGTGAAGTAGGTCTTATATTTGCTGAGATGGGCAACAAAAAACTAACGAAGTTATTGTTCGTTAGTTTTTTATTTAAAATGAATTTTTCTTCACATATTTATAAAGACAAATCTAACATTTAACTTCAGAATTTTTTCTATCATAATACCACCAGTTAAGTATCAAACATAAAATATAATATGCTACAAATCCGTAAATTGCATACTCTGCATGTCCAGCTTTAATCTGTTGTCCAAATAGTTTTGGCATAATAAATGCACCATATGCTGCTATTGCAGCTGTCCATCCTAGAACTGGTCCTGCTTGAATTTTATTGAAGATATAAGGGACACTTCTAAAAGTTGAACCATTACCTATGCCAGTACCAGCAAAAAGTAGCATAAAACCTATAAAGAATGGCCACCAATATACTGTAGGATCTTGAGCATTTCTAGCTTGAATTATAAAATAAGCAACTCCTAAAGCTGATACGATTTGTAAAACTGTACTCCAAGCAGTAACTTTTGAACCACTTCCAACTTTATCTGCGAGCCATCCACCAACTGGTCTTATCAATGCTCCAAGCAATGGTCCAAGAAATGCATATGTAAATGGATTGATTGCCCCACCAAAAACATCTTGAATAAGTTTTGGAAAAGATGCGGCATATCCTATAAATGAACCAAATGTCATTGTATAGATAATTGTCATAATCCATGTGTGTTTATTCTCAAAAATAGCAAACTGATTATTAAGATTATTTTTTAATTCTTTTGGAGATAAAAACTTCATTAGAAATAGCGTAATAACGACAACAACAGGCAGAACAATCCACATATTGATTTTGAAGCCAATTAACATATATCCACCAATAGCTGAGGCTATAACACCAAATACTAACAATAGAATTGTTTTGCTAAATTCTCCTGTATAATCACCGAGAGATGGTGTAGCTATTTTGAGATTATTCATGCCAAAAAAAGCTGCTATTGTTACGATTAAAATAAGTGGAATCCAAATCCAAGCAGCGTCTTGAATATAAATAATTTTTTCAGAACCAGGCATTTGCATACCAGAACTAAAAGCGCCAACTGTAAGCATAATTGGAATCAAAAATTGCATTACGCTAACGCCAAGATTTCCAAGTCCCGCGTTTAATCCTAATGATGTTCCTTGAACTCTTTTTGGAAAAAAGTAACTTATATTTGACATAGAAGAAGAAAAGTTACCACCACCGAAACCAGAAGTTGCAGCTAACATTGCTAACACGGAATAAGAAATATTTTTATCTCCCATAGCCCAGCCTGCACCAAAAGCTGGAATTAATAACAATGCAGTTGTTAAAAAGATAACATTTCTTCCACCACCAATCCCGATTAAAAATCCACTTGGAATTCTAAGAGTAGCACCTGCAAGTCCAGCAATCGCTGGTAATGTCCAAAGCATTGAATTTATATTCTTCCAATCTTCAGGTGTTTGGGGATTCATGCCGAGAGTAAATCCCATCTTTTTCATTTGAACAATTAACATTCCCCACATGAGCCATACTGAAAAAGCTAATAAAAGTGCCGGTATAGATATCCATAGATTTCTAGCAGCAATCCCTTTTCCTTTACTTTCCCAGAAGCTGTCGTCCTCCACATCCCATTTTTCTATATTAATTGACATGTTTAACATCCTTTAATTTTGATTGCATTTGTAAAAAATCTTCATCGCAAAGATTTCTATGTGCATAAGTAAAGATAATCGTATCTTCCCTAAAAATATGAACTCTCAACAACTCCACCAAAGCTTTTGCTTCTAATACTGCCGCATCTAATATAATTATTCTTGATCTTTCATCAGGAATTCTTGAAAAGAGTGCAAATAGATTAAAAACGACAGCAGCCAACTGAATAAATTTGCTATGTTCGTCTTCTAATACATCTATTGCATTAAAATTTTCAAGACCTTTTGAGTGATTACCATCTTTGTCCATTTTAATACTGACAATGGGAAAAAGAGTTTTTTCTTCTTTAAGATTATGTTCTCTAATCTCTTCATCAAAATATTCAAAAAAGTCTCTCAACTTTTTATCTATTTCCCTATCAACTTTTCCACCTTCAATTAACAATAGCGTTTCTTCAAATTCAGTTACTTTATTTGAAAATGCTTTATGCTCATCTGTTAGAGATTGCAAAAATGGATGCATCTCTTCATAAGGAATTTCATCATCTATTTTAGGTGGATTATATGCCTCTGGTGGTGAAAAAGGTGAAGCACCCTCCTCAATATTCATATTTTCATTCATATATTTATTTCCTTTTATGTTATTAATTTTTTTCTTTCATTTGCGATATCTTTAATTAACCACCACATACAAATAATTGATATCACAAAGATAAATAGCCAAGCACTTGACCAAACACCTGTAAATTTTAGTAAATAACCTAAAGCGATAGGTATAAAAAATCCACCCAATCCTCCAAGCACTCCAACCACTCCACCAACCATACCCACATCTTCAGGATAATGTTCGGGAATATACTTATAAACTCCAGCTTTTCCTATACCCCAGATAGAGCCTATTATAAATGCAAGAAAAGCAAAAATGTAAACATTTGCTTGAAAAGATATTTTAGTGGAGCCTTTAACTAAAAGTTGTTTTTTCTTAACTTTATCTCCTACTTTTACAATAGCTTCTTGCCAAGTACTTTTTACTGGAAAAATAAACATTTCTTTACTATTGGTAATGTCGTTCTTTCCATCTTTCTGTTTAGGAGAAAAATGATAAACTGTTTTACCTACCGTTACACTATTGGATGTAACTTCAGTTACAGTGCCGGGTATGTTAGCGACATGACCTGGTCCAGGTGAATAAATATCCATTTTAGGAATCATCAACATCCCGCTGACAACAACTGAAATGCCTAGTACCCAAAGCATTACTTTTCTTTCACCATATACATCAGATAACCACCCACCTAATGCACGAATTAATCCTGACGGAAGGCTAAATGCTGCCGTAAATAAACCAGCTGTAACTAATGGAAGATAATATACATTTACAAAATAGGGAATCAGCCATTGAGAGAAAGCAACAAAGCCTCCAAATACCAAAAAGTACCATAGTCCAAACTTCCATACTTGCAAATCTTTTAATGGTTCCATTAATTTAATAAGAGTTTTATTTGCTGACGCAGTTAGTTTATTCTCTGTAAAAATTAAAAAGACAAAACCCATAACAAGCAACATCACTGAGTAATATATAGGTAAGGTTCTCCATCCTTCTAGATTAGCTCCATTATTTGTTAAATGCTTTAAGATTGTTGGGGCTAACAATGCAGTTCCTGCAGCACCAGCGTTACCTGCACCAAAAATTCCAAGAGCAGTTCCTTGATTTTTCTCTGGATACCAAACAGAAGTAAAAGCAATACCTACTGCAAAACTAGCACCAGTTATACCAAAACCTAAACTGTATAGGGCATACTCCGTAAATCTATTTGCTGTAGATAATAGATACATTGGAATTGCTGAGAGGATCAATAAAAATCCATATACATATTTTCCACCAAATTTATCTGTAAGTATTCCAACGGGAAATCTCATAAGAGCCCCTGTTAAAACAGGGATACCAATAAGCCATCCAATTTGGACCGTACTCCAATCAAACACTTGATTACTAGCTAAAAATGTTACCAGGACACCATTTAGCATCCAAGCTGCAAAAGCGATAGTAAATGCTAATGTGTTAAAAAAAAGCATTTTGTGCGATTTGCTTGTTGCTTTTTCTATCATATGTTTCTCCTTTACTTTCTTCTTAATTATTTTTTGGTTGTGTTACTGTCCAAGGAGTATTTGGATTCCTGATTGCTTTTTTGTTCCAATACCACCTAACAACTTGATATGACCTTGGAATATAATGAAAAGGTGCCACAAGAAAATGAACTAATCTTGTAAAAGGAATCAAAAAGATAAACAAAAAAGCTCCAATCACATGCAGCTGCACAACTATAGGCATAACAGAAATAGCACTAATGTCTGGATGGAGCATAAAAATAGATCTTAAATATGGAACCATAACAGCTGCATACCATTGTGAACCCCATCTAAGTTCTATTGCAATCCAAATACCTAATGCAAATTGGACAAGAAGTACCACTTCTATTAATACATCCATTTTACTTGTTACTATCATTAATCTATCACTTTGAAATCTTCTTGACATCAATAAAAGAAGACCTACAATAGCAGATAACCCAAAGGCTAGCGTTATAACTTCAAAAGAGATTAAACCGGAACCACCAATTGATGTGAACCATGATGGAAATAAAAAACCAATAAAATGCCCTATTAAAATAACTAAAATACCTACATGGAAAGGAACAGAAGACAAAAATAACTTTTTTGTTTCTAAAAATTGTGAAGATAAAGATGAGTATTTAAACCCAGTTTTATATCTCCATATCGTTCCTATAAAAAATACAACTATGGCAACATATGGAAATGCTCCAAATAGAAAAATATTCATGTTAATTCCTTTATTTATTAAATATTAACAACTGCTTGCACTACAACTGCTTGCACTACAACTATTAGAACTTTGTTTTCCTTCTTGAATCTCTAGTTCACCTCTTATATGACTAAGAAAACTTTCATCTCTAAATGGTTTGTTTTCTTTTATTAAAGTAAAATCTTTATCTAAAACTGCGTACAAAGCTTTGAAGGCATGCAAAAAGATTGTTATAGGAAAAGACGGAATGATTAATGTTTTATACTGTTTTTTATACAGTTCATCTTTTGCTCGCAGAGCAGAAGATTTATATTCATCCATCATTTTTTCAACTGCAGTAGCAATCAACATAGTAACCATTTCATTTGCCATCTCTTCATCTTCTATCTTAGGTAATAACCTTAAAAGATTTGGCAGAAAATCAGCTAACTCTTCGCCACAATCATTTTTTGCCTTATTGTGTTCTTTATTTAAGTTAACCAATATTACTCCTCGCTGATAATCATCTCCATATAAAACATATCCTACATCAAGGGATGTTACAGCCTGTACTTCAAACGATTTTGAGTAAAGCTCTTGTAATTCATTTATGTGCATCGGGAGAAGTTCTAAAAATATCTCTAATTCCTTAGATGCTTTAGGATAGTCTTTTGACACTACATTTAGAGCTTCTAACACTATATCATGGTAATTTTCACCAGGATAGTCAAAAAGCTTCGAGAGTGGAATATAATGATTTAAACTCATTACATTCCCCTTACAGGTTTTTCTAAGAAACCAAAACCAGTACTCCCTTTTACATCAGCAGTTGACTCTATCATCTCGATTGCTTGCTCTCTATGAGCCGCAGGGATAACAAATCTCTCACCAAATTTTGCAAGTGCAGTCAATTTGTAAATAGCTTCAGCTTCATCTTCAGTAAGGTTTACTTCTTTTAATGCTTGAGCAGATTTTTGTTCAGATATATCACCTACAGTTTTATGGCGTCTATAAATTCTAACAGCCATCAATTTTTTAAGCTTATCTGCAATCATATTTTCATTACCTGCACTAAATAGATTTGCCATATATTTAAGTGGAAAACGCATATTATCAATAGTTCCAAAAATATCATCTAGGCTTGTATCATATAACCACTTATCATCCCAATGTTTAGCCATAGAATTCAACTTTGACCCATCATTTGATGCTTTTTCGCTTACCGATGCCATTATTGGTAGCATTGGTGGTACATAAAAAAGATTAGGCAGTGTTCTAAATTCTGCATGCAGTGGCAATGCAATTTTCCATTCTTTTACAAATTTATAAATTGGAGATTCTTGCGCTGCTTTTATCGTTGAATCTGCTACACCATTTGCTTTAGCCGCTTCTATGACTTTTGGATCGTGTGGATCTAAATAAATTTCCATGTGATTATTTATTAAATCTTTATCATCTGAAGATGCAACTTCCTCTATCTTATCCGCGTCATAAAGCATAACACCCAAATATCTAATTCTACCTACGCATGAGTGCATACAAGCTGGAGCTTCTCCAACTTCAAGTCTTGGGAAACACAAAAGACATTTTTCAGACTTTCCTGTACCCCAATTAAAATATGTTTTTTTATAAGGGCAGGCAGTTATACACATTCTCCAGGCTCTACAAACAGTTTGGTCAATTAGAACAACACCATCTTCACCTCTTTTGTAAATAGCTCCTGAAGGGCAAGCTGCTACACAAGCAGGATTTAGACAATGATTGCAAATCCTTGGTAGATAAAAAAATGCCATTCTTTCCAATTGGAACATTGCCTCTTGCTCTGCTGGAGAAAGATTTGCTAAGTTAGGATCCTTTCTTGCAAAATCAGGTGTACCACTTAAATCATCATCCCAATTTGGTCCCATTTTGATATCTATTGGTTTACCTGTTATTAGAGAAATTGGTCTTGCAACTGGCTGAACATCTTGTTGCGAAGATTCTATCAAATCCAAATATTTATAGGTAAATGGTTCATAATAATCATCTATTACTGGTAAATTGGGATTATAAAATATATTCAATAATCCTTTCATTTTTCCAGCACCTTTGAGTTCGATACCTGAACCATTCTTTTCCCAACCACCTTTATATATCTCTTGGTCCTCCCACTTAGTAGGATAACCTGTTCCTGGTTTTGTTTCAACATTATTCCACCACATGTACTCAGCACCCTTGCGATCTGTCCATATATTTTTACATGCAACCGTACAAGTGTGGCAACCTATACATTTATCTAGGTGGAAAACCATTGACATCTGTGATCTTACATCCATTTTTATTCCTTTTTCATATCTATTTATTTACAATTTTTTAGAGAACAACCTGAGTCATTTTTTTAATGATTACATGTGTGTCTCTATTTACAGCAACTGGTCCCCAATAATTCATATGATATGTAAATTGTCCATATCCCCCTGCAAGCAAGTTAGGTTTTAGACGAACACGAGTTATGGAGTTATTTCCACCGCTTCTCTTTCCTTTTCTCTCTTGCGAAATCGGAGCTCCTATTGTTCGTTCAATCGTATGATAAACTATGCATACGCCTTTTGGAATTCTTGTGCTTACAACAGCTCTAGTAGCATAAACGCCATTGTCGTTAATGACTTCAACCCAGTCATTATCTTTTATATCCATCTCTTTTGCATCTACTTCACTTATCCAGCAAGGTTCTTTTCCTCTTGAGAGGGTTAGCATTCTAGGATTATCCATATATGTTGAGTGAATATGCCATTTTCCATGAGGAGTCAAACAATTTAATACTTTCGCATTATTTGTTTTTAATGTTTCTACCAAATCACCATAAACTTCTGGTTTTGGAGAAGGTTTATAAGTTGTAAGATTCTCACCAAATCCAATATACATCTCTTGGTCTATATATGTATGTTGTCTTCCTGTCAATGTTCTCCAGGGAATCATTTTTTCTACATTATAAGTAAATGCAGAGTAAGCTCTACCTTTGTCCATAAGCCCAGACCATACCGGAGACATATTGTATCTTTTTGGAGATTGTTGTAAATTTGCATAATCATAATGTATATCTTCTTGTCCAGCAGCTATATCTCCTAGCTTTACCCCAGTCTTTTTCTCAGCATTTTTATATGCTTGAACAGATAATTTACCATTTGTTAGGCTAGAGAGATGTAAAACTGCATTGATTGCGGAGATATCTTTTTTTAGAGAAGGATAAATTTTTCCATCAATTTTTTCTGTAGCATAGTGATTTGATGAAAGCATAAGATCATATTCTTCTTTTACATCAATATGATTGCCATGTGCACCTGTGCCATTGTTCCTTATATTTTCGCCAAGAGTGATGAATTTATCATATATCTTAGTATAGTCTCGCTCAACTACTGATATTTTATGCATGGTCTTTCCAGGGATTGCTTCACATTCACCTTTGTACCAATCTTTTATACTCATTTGTGCTATTTCATCTTCAGTATCATGCATCAATGCAGATGTAATAATATCTTTTTGAACACCGGGTAGATGGGTTTTTGCTAATTCACTTGTAGTTTTTGCAATATCACTAAAGATATCCCAGTCAGTTTTTGATTCCCAGCAAGGAGGAACAGCTTCAGACAATGGATGTATAAAAGAATGCATGTCTGTTGAGTTAATGTCAGCTTTTTCATACCAAGAAGCTGAAGGGAGAACTATGTCAGAGTATAATGCTGATGAATCCATTCTAAAGTTAAGATCAACAACCAAATCCATCTTGCCAATTGGTGCCTTTTCGTGCCATACCACTTCTTTTGTTTTATCTTGATCTTGTGCAATTGTACTATCATCTGCACCAAGGTAATGCTTAAGACAATATTCTTGTCCTTTCATACTACCACCGATTGCATTACCTCTC
>CAZYTB010000058.1:0-14936 GCA_964650375.1 uncultured Campylobacterales bacterium
CTCCACCCTCTCCACAGTTTGACTGTCCACCGATTCTATTCATAGCTTCTGCCATTGCTCCATGGGCTTCAGGAGAGATAGAACCTAAACTCATGGCAGCCGTATTAAATCTTTTAAATATTTCCTCTATTGGTTCTACTTTATCTAATTCTATTGACTTTCTGTCTGATTTCAGTTCAAAAAAGTCTCTTATCATCTTTTTGTCTCTGCTATTTATTGTTTTAGCATAGGATATATAATCTTCTTTTTTACCACTTTGTGCTAATTTATGAATTGCATGAACCACATCTGGATTGTAGGCATGATATTCACTGCCATTAAGATATTTGTAAAATCCGCCAATTTCGAGTGGGAAAAGTCTTTTACTTACATTTAGACTATATGCCTCTTTATGATCTCTTTCTAGCCTTTTTTCAATATCTTCAAATCCTAGTCCTGGCAAAAGGGAATAGACGCCGTTAAAGCAACTCTCCACTACTTCATTAGACAAACCAATAGTATCAAAAAGTGCTGAATTTCTATAAGAAGATATTGTTGAAATTCCCATTTTAGATATTATTTTTAATAATCCTTGGTTTAAAGCATGACTTACATTTTTCAAATTTGTTCTTACATCATAAACACTAAGCTCTCTTCTTTTTGACTCTTCAAACACAGTTGCATAAAGCATATAAGGATAAATAGCACTTGCCCCAAAACCAATCATGCAAGCACAAGAATGTGAATCAAGAGCCTCACCGGATATTGCAACGATTGTTACTAAGTCTCTCACATCATATTCTAGTAAAATCTCATTTACTTTACCTATACACATAACCATAGGAATTGGTTTTTGACTATCGTTTATTCCTCTATCACTAAGATAAATAATTTTTACTTTATCTTTTTGAACCGCTTCTAGTACATCATAAGCCAAATCTTCCAAGCTGCCTTTTAAGTTTTCTTCAAACAAAGTAGAAAAAACCTGTCCTTTATATGAATCCTTATACCTAGGTTTATCAATATCACCAAAAGATTGCAATACTTCGATTTTTTCAAACATTAAAATTGGAGATATAGTTTTTATTCTCGTGGAATGGTGTGGTGTTTCGTCTAGTATGTTGCTTAGTTCTCCAAAACCGGTATTTAAACTCATAACAATTTTTTCACGAATTGGATCAATAGGTGGATTTGTAACTTGGGCAAATTTTTGCTTAAAAAAGTCAGTAAAACTTCTCTGCTTCTGGCTAAAGGCCGCCAATGGGGTATCGTCTCCCATAGACCCAACTCCTTCTTTACCATCTTCCATCATAGGAGATATTACCATGTTTTTGAATTCTTGAGTTATATTAAAAAATCTTTGTTTTAAATTTAGATCAATACACCCATAATCACTTATATTTTCAAATGGCATTTCTACAAATTCTTGAAGATAAATCAATTTTTCATTTAGCCAAGCACCATATGGTTTAGAAGTTTTAATATAATTATCTATGTCATTATTTTTCAATATTTTATTATGCTTCAGATCAATCCCAATCATCTGACCACTTTGCAGCCTTCCTTGCTCCAATATATCTTCATCATCAATGTCAAGTACGCCATATTCACTAGATACTATAATTCTCTCATCTTTTGTTATTATGTATTTTGCAGGTCTTAAACCATTTCGATCTAGTGTACATGCGATGTAGCGCCCATCTGTAAAAGATACAGCAGCAGGACCATCCCATGGATCAAAGTTAATACTGGAATATTCATAAAAGGATCTTAACTCACTATCTATGTGCGGTGCATTTTGCCAAGGCATAGGAATTAAGGATCTTATAGTCTTAAAGAAATCATATCCATTTATAATCATAAATTCAAACATGTTATCCAAGCTTGCACTGTCGCTGACATCATCACTGGTAATTGGAAATATTTTTTTCAATTCTTTATCTGAAAACACTTGGCTTTTTATGGAATTTCTTCTTGCTTTCATATTGAATCTATTTGCTGAGATAGAGTTTATCTCACCATTATGTGCCAAGGTTCTAAAAGGTTGTGCTAGTTTCCATTGAGGCAGAGTATTGGTTGAAAATCTTTGATGAAAAAGAGTAAATGATGTTTTAAAAGACTCATCATTCAAATCTATAAAAAATGATTTGATATATGTGGGCATCACTAACCCTTTATATGATATGACTTTACTTGAAAAAGATACAATATAAAAATCTTTTTGAAGTTCAAGTACTTTTTCAATTTCTTTTCTACTGAGATATAGAAGAGCTTCAAATCTTCTTGTTGCTATAAGAGAAGACGGCACTACAAAAATCTGTACAATTTTTGGCAACACATCCAAAGCTTGTTGTCCAAGTACTTTTGTATTAACTGGAACATCTCTATATAAAATAACATCCAAGTCATTTTTTTGACATATTTGTTCAAAAATAACCTTTTGTTCATCATCTTGCATAAAAACCATAGCTACTGCAAATTGTTTAGGCAAATCTACATCTAATTTTCTTGCCTCTTTTTTCATAAATTCAATCGGTAATGAAAATAAAAGCCCGCTTCCATCTCCGCTTTTACCGTCTGCTGCAATTGCACCTCTATGCATCATTCTCTCTAACGCTAAAATAGAATCCAGAGTGTTTTTATGAGTAGGAATATTGTTGATATTCGCAAGAAGTCCAAAACCGCAGTTGTCTTTAAAACCGGTTATAAGATCCATTTAACAACCTTTTTAGATATTTTTCAAGAAGAAGAATATACCCTAAATTTACTTAATATTCGATAAATAGACTAAAATGGGCATTTTGTATACTTGTTATTACCGCATTAAAACTTAATATACAATAAATCTAATTTTGGATAAAATTATACTCATGCAAGGATACATAATAAATATAAATAAAGCAAGAGATGAAGATTTAATCATCACTATATTAGCAAATAATAAAAAATATATTACTTACAGGTTTTACGGGGCTAGACACTCCACAATAAACCTAGGATACAAGATAGATTTTGAGTTAGAACATTCTTACAAATCTAATATTCCTCAGTTAAGAAATATACTCCATCTAGCAACAAAATGGAATATACAGAGGGAGCGGATGTATGTATGGCAACAATTCATAAAACTTTTCTATTCTCATTTAAGAGATATAGAAGATATAGAGAGTTTTTATTTTGATTTATTAGATAACTCCTTTCAAATATGGGATAAACAAAACCCAAAAAGGATAGCAATTGAATATTATATAAAGCTATTGGAATTTGAAGGCAGGCTTCACAATGATTTTATATGCTTTGAGTGTGAAAAAGAGATACAAGAAGAGGTTTCATTACTTAGAGCATTTTTGCCGGCACATAAAGAGTGTATATACAAAAACAGCTACAATCTCGTACATGTAAAGGAGTTATTTAAAAACAAAAGTACTCTTTTTTTCAGTGACGAAGATATAGAAAACCTATGGCAAATTTTATGTGAGGGGTTTTGAGCAGTTTATTATTGATGTTTTATTGTTAAAAGATACAACTTCTCAACTTTTATTCGAGCCCATGGAGTTTTCCGCAGAAATTTAAGACTAGATTTTATTGAAGGCTCACTGTTAAAACAACGGATACTTCAAAACAAAAAAGAGAAAAAATACTATGAATATCAATGAAAATGAACATAAAATTTTCTTATTTACAGATGGTAGTGTAAACCCAAAAACAAATATTGGATATGGAGCTTATTTACTTATAAAAAAAGATGAATTAACCACGGCTACCGTACAAAATGTAAAAACCAAAAGATTTGAAAACACCTCTTCAACAAAACTAGAATTAGAAACACTCTTGTGGGCTTTGAACAAAATAGATTTAACCAATTGTAAAATTTTGATATATACAGACTGCCAAAACATCATAGGGTTGAAAAATAGACGAGAGCGTTTTGAAAAAAATCATTACAGATCAAAAACTAATAAGCTTATAAAAAATCATAATTTATATAAAGAATTTTACAAAACTACTGATCTTATTACATGTGAATTTATAAAAGTAAAAGGCCATAAACAAAAAAATACAAAAGATGAAATTGACAAAATTTTTACTCTAGTTGACAAAGCTTCAAGAACTGCTCTTCGAGAAGATAATTTTAGCTAATCTTATGTAAATTAAAATTTAAAATATATTAAATTTTCAATTATTGGTAATGCCGTCGTTGCATTTTCATAATAAACCTCATCAAATATGTTGGCATCTAAATACATTGATTGATTTAAATTGTTTAATATTTTTTTGCATGGTTTATGCCTTAAAAAATCTTCAACAAACACTACATTTCCCATAGTTCCTACGATAACCACTATACTATCTTTATTTGAACAAATATCAAAGGCTCTATACATATCTCTATATTTGATAGCAGAACCGCCAAAAAATACAATATAAGGCTTAACACCTTTATGAGATGAGCAATTTGGGCAAATATCAGCAGAAACATCAAATTCTTCATATCCTATATCCCAAATATTTCCACATTTTGTGCATTCCATCTTTGTAAGTTCTCCGTGCACATGTAGAACATCTTCGCATCCAGCCCGCTCAAACAAATCATCCACATTTTGAGTTATTACATAACAATCATCACCATATATCTGTTTTATTTTTGCGACTGTTTTATGTGCTAGATTTGGCTCAACACTATTTAGTTGAGCTCTCCTTTGATTATAAAATTGATGAACGAGTTCAAAGTTCTTTTCCCAAGTACTTTGAGTGCAAATATCTTCTACATTATAGTTTTCCCATAAACCATTAGAGTCTCGAAAAGTGCTAATACCTGATTCTGCACTGATGCCTGCACCACTGAAAATAAGTATTTTTTTCTTACCATCATATTCTGGAATCATCTTATAATCCTTTTATCTCTCCAAATACTCTTCATCACTGAAGCTGGATAAATTTATATTTTCAAATGATTTTCTTAGAGATGTAAAAAGCCCATGATTCTCTTCTTCCATTTTTCTTAGCATTTCTTTTGTTTTGGCTCTTGCTATTGGCATCTTTACATCAAATCTCATAGATGGGCAAGCTTCATCTGTGATGAGTGGCATATCTGATTCTTTTGCCTGGTCTCTTAATTGTCTCTCTCTTACATGTATAAAAGGGCGTATAACTTCCAATCCATTTTTTGCCCTATAAACAGGAGGCATTGAACGCAAAGATCCATTGTAAGTAAAATTCATAAAAAAACTTTCCACTGCATCATCTAGATGGTGGGCCAAAGCTACTTTTTCATATCCATTTTCAATTGCATAAGTATAAAGAGCACCTCTTCTCATGCGCGAAAAAAAGCTGCAAAAAGAGGAATTTTCTCTTATTTTCTCTTTTGCTAAATCATATATTTTTGTATCTAATATCTCATGTGGTATATCGTATTGCACACAATGATTATGAAGAGTTTCCAAATTCTCACCCATACCATAAGCTACGGTGAGCGCTTTAAATTCAAACTTAAAAGGGGCAACACGCTGCATGTGTTTTAAAGTATGAGCAAGTGTCAAAGAGTCTTTACCGCCGCTTAACCCTAAAAGTATCTTATCTCCTTCTTTTATGAGATCATATCTTGCATTTGTTCTGCCGGTAATTCTTAATAATTTTTTACTAAGTTTTATCAATTATTTTATCAACCATAGCTATAATAAAATCTGCACTTCTTCTTGAAGATGATTTTAAAAATTCATCAAAATCAAAACTAGCGTCCATATCAGCAGCATCACTGATAGAACGAAGTATAAAAAATGGAACATCCAAAGCATTACATGCAAGTGCAACTGCAGCACCTTCCATCTCTATAGCACCTGCACCAAAGGTTTGTTTTATCCATTCTTTTTTCTCATTATTACAAATAAATTGGTCACCTGTTGCAATAATTCCTTCTTTTAAAGGTATATTTTTTTCCTTAGCGACATCTTTAGCAAACTCAATTAATCCCATATCTGCTTCTTCGTAAACTGAGCCCTCAGGAACAAAACCAAAAGGATGTCCAAATGCTGAGATGTCTAAATCGTGTTGAGCTAATTTTGTGGCTACTATCAAATCTCCAATTTTTAAATCTTTACTAATTGCACCTGCCACTCCGCTAAATAAAAGTTTTTCACAATTAAATTTTTCAATCATAGAAAGAGCCGTTATAGTTGCATTTACTTTACCTATCTTGCTATACGCCAGAATTAATTCATGACCTTTATAGTTAAAAAAATAAAAGTTATTTTTAGCATAATTTACAGTTTTATGGTTTCCATAATGTTTTAGTAGAGGTTCAACCTCTTCTGGCATTGCTCCCATTATCGCTATTTTCATCTATTCATATCCTCTAAGTAAATATTTTTGTGTGAGTGATAATTTGGTATCTACCTCTACATATAGAAATTCTTCTTCAAACAATTTTGCTCTTTGCTTTGCCTTTGCCTTTGGAGATACCACACAGGAGCCTCCCCAAAATCCAAGGCCATCTTCAAAGCCGACTCTATTTGCAAATACTATATTTGCTCCACTTAATAGTGCAGTTGCGCCCAAAAGAGCATCCCATTGTTTTTGTATAAGAAGTCCATCTTCTTCAAAACCTCTTGCAGGTGAATTTGATATAACTATGACAATATCTGGTTTTTCACTAGTAATTTTTTCAATCACAGAAGCATCATACAGTTCTTCACAAATCACAACAAACGATTTACCAAATTTGCTATCAAAAGATTCTACGCTATCGCCTTTAAAGAAAAAACGGGCTTCTTGGAAAAGACCATAGTTTGGAAGTGCCGTTTTATGGTGTACTTTTTTTATCTCACCATCTGAGCAATAAAATGCACTGTTGTAAAACTTATGTCCATCTTTTAAAACTGCTCCAAAAACTAAATCAAACGAAGTAGAAAGTTTTGCAAATTCTTTTATCTCTTTTAAATCATAAGCATCTTCAAAAACTGCATCTTTTAGAAGATAACCATTTAATGCAAGTTCCGGGAAAACAATTAAATCTGTATCAGGTTTAATATTTTTTAGGTATTGTTTAAAATTCTCTGCTGTAGTTTTTTTTAGCTTTGGTGAAATTTGTGCTATTATCAACTTCATTTAAACTCCAGTATTGCCTTTTCCAAAGAATCCATATCTATGATAGAGATGGTCTCTTTTTTTGTTATTTTTTTATTTATTCCTTTTAAAACACTTCCACCAAACTCAACAAATTTTTCTACTGTATTTTCAACATGTTCTATAGATTGTTTATAACGAACTGGCTGAACTAATTGCTTGGTCAATAAATCTATTGCTTCTTCTTTTATGTTATATTGCTTTGCTGTTACATTTGATATAATTGAGGCACTAAAACTATCTATCAAAAATTTCTTCAAATAAACATTAAGTTTTGGTTGGGCACTCTTTAGAAGTGGGCAGTGGCTTGCTACTGACATATTAAGCAAGATTGCTCTTTTAGCTCCACTATCTTTAAAAATGCTCTCCATCTGGCTCAGGTCTGTTTTATTACCAGCTATTACTATTTGTCCATCGTTATTGTAGTTTGCTACCCATATCTTTTTACCTTCACTTTGTGCTCTAAAGGCTATCTCTTCTGCTTTTTCGTCACTAAGTCCAAGTAGAGCCATCATGCCAGCATTTTTACCCTCACATGCATCATTCATCAATAATCCACGATTATAAACAAGTTCAATTGCATCTAGATATGAAATTCCACCTGCTGCGCTTAAAGCTGAAATTTCTCCTAGGGAGTGTCCTAAAAAATATTTTGGTTGGGCATTGAGCTTTTCTTGAAACAACTTATATGCAATCAAGCTTACAAGCAAAATAGCTGGTTGAGCAAATTGTGTTTTCTCCAATTTATCATTTTCGCTAAATAGCATATTTTTAAAATCTACATCCAATCTATCGCTAGATTTTTCAACCATTTCTCTAGCGATTTTTGAATTCTCAAAAAAATCTTTTCCCATACCAATTTTTTGACTTCCTTGGCCAGGGAAAATTGCTGCAAAATCTGTCATTTGATTTCCTCTATCTCGTATTCATTTATTTTTTTTCTCAGTGTATTTCTATTTAGTCCGAATGCTTTACTCATGGCAAGCTGAGAGCCAAATTTTTTGAATCCGGATTTTATAAGTGGGATATCAAAAAAATACAATAAATTCCTATAATCATTTCCAAAACCTATTTTTTCATATAAAAAATTCTCCATTATTCCAAGTATATCTTTTTCATTGAATGTATTTTTTAAATATGCTGAAAATATAGATTTTTTCAAGGAATAACAATTTTCACTCAAATCAATTTCTACCTTTTTTAACTCTAATTCATTTGGTTGATTACCAAAAATTTCTCTTGCTTCTTCATAAAATAATTGAGATAATCCATTAATATCTTCACTTCTCTCACTAAGAGGAGGGATATAAATTTTAAGACTAAAAAAATCATCTTCAATTTTGCTACCAATTGAGCTCACACTTGTAGCTATTATTCTAGTTTTATGTAATTCAAGAGCATTTTTAACTTTAGCAAAGTTGCTAATCTTATCAAAATTTTTAATAATCAATCTATCGTTTATTTCAAGAGCTTTAAGCAACTCTTGTAACTTTGAGCCATCTATGGTTGGAGCATCTATTGTGTAAAGAGCTAGTTTATGTTTTCCGACTCCTTTTTCACCAGAAATCAGAGCATTTATATTTAAACTTTTTAGTAGGTTTGCAGATTTTAGGGCTTCTTTCGAAGCCCTGGATTTTGCGATATAGTTTTTATGAACAACCACAAGACCCGCCACTACCTTCTGTAGAGGAACAAGAATCTTCTGAATTTTCTTCTGTAGTGTGACAACTGCCACCTGTTTCACATCCGCAACCACCACCTGCTGGGGCACCTACATAGCCATTTATAATTTCATCTGCTGTAGCGTCTCTTACTTCGAGTACACTAAGAGCGAAAAGTAAATCTTTGCCTGCTAATGGATGGTTAAAATCAACATGAACATTTTCATCATCAAAACTTTTTACAGTAACTTGTACTGTACCACCATCTTCTCCTTGCCCATAAAGAGTCATTCCTTCTTTCAATTCTAATCCAGCGAATTGCTCTTTTGGCAAAGTTTGTACCGCATTCTCGTCATATTCACCATATGCATCTTTTGCAGAAACTCTGATATCTGATTTATCGTCTTGTGAGAGTTTTTGAATTTCACTCTCTAGACCTGGAATTATTTGTCCCTTTCCTACGATAAAAGATAAAGGTGCAGCATCTAGATTCGAATCTAGAATCTCTCCATTATTAACATCTTTTAATTCGTACTGAATAGAAACAACTTGATTTTCATTTATAGCCATAAAATCTCCTTGCTAATATAAACGGCAGATTTTAACATAATTTGTTTTTATATGCCCTTAAGCAAAAAAAGAAGATTATTTTTTGAGACTTTTTGCTTCTTTTGAGTTTGGATAGTTTGTTTTTATAGCATTAAAAAATTTAGAAGCTTCTTTATTTTTTTTCAACTTGCTCAACGAAATTCCTGTGTGATACAGCAGAGTCGGAGTAAACGATGCCTTGTCATACAATGAAATACTCTTTTTATAGTAGCTTATAGCTTCTTTATATGCTTTTTCTATATATGAAATTTCGCCTAATTTAAAATTACTAGTTGCAGGCTTATAATTTATCTTAGCTGTTCTCTTATATCTAACTTTTGCTTCATTATATTTTTTTTGCTTAAATAAATTATTTGCTTCATTAAATAATTGTGCGCCATTTTTAGAAAATAATTGTTTTTTTCTTGCGCCTTGTTTATTCTTTTTCGCTAACTCATTTTGTGATTTTACAAATTTATTAAATTCATCTTTAGATACATAATTAGAGTTGATAGAATCTATCAAAGAACTTAGTTCAGATAAAACACTTTTTATTTTTTCTTGATTACTGTTTTGCAGTTCTTTATTGGCATTGAAATCTTGTTTTAAGGTTGTTATTTCATCTCTTAAATTTCCAATTGCAATACTATTATTGCTGTCCTTTTCATTTAAAGCAAAAACTTTTTTATCTATTCGACCTATTTTGTTACTAATTGACTCTGTAACTGATTTTAGTCCATCAAATTTTTCTTGCAAATCATTATATTTTAACTGCATTAATTTAATATCTTTTTGAAAAGTCACAATGTTTTTAGTGTTTTTAACTATTTTTTTCTCACTTTGACTTAATCCATAAGGATTTGCACTATCTAGGTTTCCAGCTCCATACACTGAAGGCTCACTTGCAAATGCAACCAACTGCAACAAAACAAAAAATGCTATAAGTTTGTTCATTTTAATTTCTCCTTTAATGCACATACATGTGAGTTAAATTTATTTCTTTGAAGTTTTGCTCTAAGGCTGAGGAAATCATGCACAAATAAATTTGTGCATGATTTATTTATACTATGGTAATAATTTAAAATCCGCTCTTCTGTTTTTAGCCCAACAAGCTCTTGTGTGTTCAGTACATACAGGATTACTCTTGCCATAACTTATAATCATCATGCGGTTAGTGTCAATGCCTAATACACCAAATTCATCTTTTACTTTTTTTGCTCTTCTCAAACCTAATGCATAGTTATATTCGTCACTACCCCATTCGTCACAATTGCCTTCGATTTTGATGGATAATTTTTGTGCTATGTCACTATTGAGTATTGTTGCGTCATTTTGAACAACTGCTACCATGTCTGGTTTAATATTGTATTTATCAAAATTAAAATACACAGGACTTAATTTTTGCTCTAAATCAGCTATTAAATATTTAACTGTATTTTCATTGTTTTGTGCCATATTGTTTGCATTCATATTGTTTGCATTCATGTCATTTGAATTCATGCCATTTGTATTTGCCCCATTTGGACTTGCATTGTTTACTTTTTCTATTTTTTGATTTTTAGTTGTCATATCAACATTTGGATTTTTTTGACTACATCCAGTAAACAAAAGAACAGCTACACCAATACTAACTAATACCATTTTTTTCATAATCTATACCCCTTGATTCAAAATTTGTTAGTATTTTATCATATTTTCATTTAATTACCAATCAATTGACTGAATTTTTCCAATTTTAAGTGGAAATAAAAAACTTTTATTTGCATTTAGCCTAATTATGCCGAGTGAGCTTTGATTTTGAAACTCTTTTATAAAAAGTATAGTATCTTTATCTTGTGCAAATCTTGGATATAAATTTTTTCCACTTGCCGTTAATTGTCTTATATAGTCAGTTTTTGTTGAAATAAGATATAAGTTAAATACATTATTACCAAATTCGCTTCCTTTTTCTCTGCTAGAATACACTATATAATTTCCTATCGCAGAAACAGAGCTATTATTTTTTCCGTGATACACCATTTGTTCTACACTATTATCACCATTTAAATTTTTTGCAAAAACATTTGGATACCCTAATCTATCAGATATAAATACTATTCTTTTATCGTTATCAATAAAATTTCCACTTACATCAATCCCGGGATAATGGGTAATTCTTGTCAATTGCTTATTCGCAAGGTCATAAAGATAAATATCAGTTTGATCATTTGGTGCCATTGTAAGTAAAAGTTTTTTTCCATCTTTTGAAACATCTGAACACGCTAACATACCATTGCTTGATATTATTTTTCTTCTCTCCCCATTCATTAAGTCAACTCTATATAAAGTTGGCCTATAGCCATTATATGAAGAGTAATAAAATGCATCTTGCGCAGAATCTGCCCATTTAGGAAAAATATTTAATCCACCCTTTACTACTGTTTTTTGAAAACTAAGAGTATAGTCTGAGACAACAATTTCTGATTCTTTTGGGGCTGTGAGTTTAGAAAAAATTACAAATTGATCCATCCATTTTATTGAAGGAGCTCCTATGATTTCATTTGTATTAATAATAATTTTATGGGCCAAAAAAGGAAATCTTTTTTTATCTTGAATTTTATAGTTTGTTTCACTTTTAACCTCTCCGCTGCTTGCATTTATCAATTTAACATTGGCAATAAGTGAATTATTTTGGGTTGCAATTTTATATCTTAAGATTAAATCAACGCTCTTTTTACTTAAAAAATTATCTCCTATACCACCTTCATAAGTACTTTGAAGATATTCATCCAATGGTCTGAAATGTGCACTGACTCTTAAATCACCAACTAAAATTTTAAAAAACTTCTTTCTAAAACTTATGCTCTCATTGACATTGCTTGCATCTTGCAAAGCTATCTTTGGTAAAGAATCAATTTTTTTCACGATTTCAACAGTTGCATCAAATGCAAAAAGACTACATGTTAATACGAAAACTAATATAATTTTTTTAATCATTATCTTATGTCCTTAAATTCGACTTGTATTTTAAAAGTTCCACCCTCAGTAAATGGTGGGAACTTTTTATTTTTCATTTCTTCCAAAAAATCAATTAATTTAGAATTGAATTCATCATTATATGAAAGTTTTTCTATTTTATAACTAAAATTACCTAAATTATCAACAAATATTGTCACTGTTGCTTTATTACCAGAGATTGTATCAACAGTTTTTTGCCAATTTTCATTCAAAATTTCTGTAACTTTTCCTCTAAATTTGTCATATATCCCATCTTTGCTAGATGAAATATTTTGTATATTTTCAAAATTTAATGATTCCACTAATTTTTTTGCATCTTCTTTTTTTACAATTTCTTGTGGTGTTTCTTTTGGAGCAACTACCTTTTTTCTGCTTTGTATGGCTTTTTGTTTTTTTGGCTCTACTATTTTTTTTGTATCTATTTTTTTGAATAACCCTTGAAGTGAAACTTTTTTAGGACTTTTTGAATCCACCTTTTTAACATTTGGTTTAGAGGCAACTTTTTTCTTTATTGTTTTTTTTATTTTTTTGATTTGATTTTTCTTTACTTTTACCGGTTTATCAGACTTATTTTGAACTAAAGTTATATCTAAAATAATATTTTTTTTCGTAGTATAGTTAATATTTTTTTTAATGTTATCTTGTAGATAAAAGATTAGTGACGCAACAACAATGATATATAATATGAAAGAAAGGGTAAAGCCGATTATATTATATGCAGACTTATTGGACATATTTTAACCATTTGTTTCGAGTGATACTTTGGTAAACCCTGCTTCTTTAACACTTTTTAAAACATACATAACATCTTTGTATTTAAGAGATTCATCTGCTTTTATATATATAACTGTATTTAAAGGGTACTTGTTTTTAAGCATGATAAAATTATCTGCAAATTCTTTCAATAAAAAGGTATCTTTTTTGATGTGCACTTTACGATCACTGCTGATTCTTATCTCAAGTTCAGGGATTTTCTTTATAATTGAAGATTTTGATCCATCTGGCAAAACAATTTTTTCCTGATAAACCATAGCAGGTGTAGTAACCATAAGAATTGCAAGTAACACAAGCATAATATCAACTAAGGGAGTGATATTTAGTTCAGGCGCATCATCCCAATCAAGCATGGGTATCTACATCCTTTTTAGCTTGATTTCTATTTGCGAGCAATAATTCTACTTCCCGATCTACATATACGATAACTTCATAGGCTTTTCTTTTTAAGAAAAGATGTGTGCTATATGCTGGAATTGCAACAAAAATACCAGCCGCAGTCGCAATCAAGGCTTCGCTTATGGCAGGAGCAATTACGCCAAGAGAGGCACTTCCGCTTTGCCCTAGACCACTAAAAGTATCCAATATTGAGACTACTGTGCCAAATAAACCAATAAATGGTGATGTAGATGCAATCATTGAGAGCATCCACAGTCCATTTGTTGCATTTTTTTCGGCTACACTCTTACATATATTTAATAAATTTGTGGATGGTCCAAATGTGCTAGAACATTTTCTCAAAATTGAGTCATCTCTCACATTTTTTGCACCCATCAACATAGTTTCTAGTGATTTTTTTTCAATATTTGCCCATGAATTTAGGTAAAAATATCGACTTAGTAAAACTCCAAAAGTAATAATAAAATAGAACGAGAGCCATATTATCACAAAGATTGTGATGTAGCTACTTCTGGAAATATAATTTATTAAAAGATCAACAGCAGACATATTAATATTTGTTATTTTTTAAAATAGCATCAATTTTACCCAATGCGCTTGCAATTGCTATATCTGAATCACCCATGCTCTCAATCAGTTTTTTACCTTCACTTATAGCATCTGCTATTGCGTTATCATTATTCCCTGTGATTGCAACTGCTCCATCAGCTAGGACTGTAACTTTACTCTCATCTATTTCTGCATGTCCCCAGTCAATTGCTACTATTTCGTGTTTTCCATTTTCATGCTCAATATCTATAACGCCCGCTTTTAGCAAAGAAACTAAAGAAGCATGGTGAGGCAATACTCCAAACTCACCTTCGCTTCCTGGAAGCGTGACAGTTTTGACATTGTCTGCAAAAATTTGACCCTCAGGAGTAACAATCTCTAATCTCAATGTTTCCATAATAGTACCTTATTTAAAGCTTACTTGATTTTTAATTTTTCAGCTTTTTGTATAACTTCTTCTATATTGCCAACCATATAAAAAGCAGATTCTGGTAAATCATCATACTTACCGTCCAATATACCCTTAAATCCTACTATTGTTTCTTCTAGAGTAACATATTTTCCAGGGCTTCCTGTAAATACTTCTGCTACAAAAAATGGTTGAGATAAATATCTCTCCACTTTTCTTGCACGATCAACTGCCAATTTATCTTCTTCACTAAGTTCGTCCATACCCAAAATAGCTATAATATCTTGTAAATCTTTATATTTTTGAAGTACTGCTTGAACGCCTCTAGCGATACCATAATGCTCATCACCTAAAATATGAGGATCTAGTAAACGAGAATTTGAATCAAGTGGATCAACAGCTGGATAAATACCTTTTTCTGCAATAGAACGGTTAAGTACTGTAGTTGCATCTAAGTG
>CAZYTB010000059.1:0-14924 GCA_964650375.1 uncultured Campylobacterales bacterium
ACACTTATAAAAGAAGCACTTAAAAAATTAGGATAAAAAATGAAAATAAAAAATACTCTCAGCAATGCTGAAGCTTTAGTGATAGGAATTTTCTTGGTAACTTATTTCCAAGAAAAGGAGATAGTTAGATGAAAATTGCACTTTTATTTGGAGCAAACAGTTTTGAACATGAGATAAGTATAGTAAGCGCAATTGCTCTGAAAAAAGTTTTAAAAGATGAATTAGTTTATATATTTTGTGATTACAATAGGGATTTTTATCTAATACCTACAAATAAGATAAATTCAAAGAGATTTAGTAGCGGTGAATACAAAAAAGATAAAAAGCTAGAATTAAAACAAGGCGGTTTTTACCAAAAAAGTTTAATGAGTGAAAAAAAAGTAGATTTTGATATTTTACTCAATATAATACATGGTCAAGACGGTGAGGATGGCACTACTGCGTCATTACTAAACTTTTTTAAGATACCTTTTATCGGTCCAAGAGTAGAAGCCAGTGTGATAAGCTACAATAAACTTTTTACAAAAATGTATGCAAAAGAATTTGGAGTAAAAACATTAGAATATAAAACTTTGCAAAAAGATTCCATAAGAGATATTGAACTTGATTTTCCAGTTATCATAAAACCTACAAGACTTGGAAGCTCTATCGGCATAAGTATCGTTAAAAGTAAGAATGAGTTAGATTATGCGCTTGATATTGCTTTTGAGTTTGATGAGCAAGTTATAATCGAGCCTTTTATTGATGGTATTAAAGAGTATAACTTAGCAGGATGCAAAACGGACAAGTATGATTTTTCAATTATAGAAGAACCACAAAAAGATGAATTTTTGGATTTTGATAAAAAATATCTTGACTTTTCTAGAACAAAAAGAGTAAACGAGGCACAATTGAGTGATAATTTAACGAATAAAATAAAAGAAACTTTTGTTAAACTCTATAATCCACTTTTTAAAGGTTCACTTATAAGATGTGATTTTTTTGTACTTAATGAAGAAGTTTATATAAATGAAATCAATCCAGTACCGGGAAGTATGGCAAATTATCTCTTTGAAGATTTTAATTCTGTAATCATAAAATTATCATCTCACCTGCCAACGCAAATTAATATTCCTAAAAATTACAAGTATATTAATCAAATTCAATCCGCAAAAGGTAAATAATTTGATATAATACATAAAATTATATGTATTATATCA
The DNA here is from genome assembly GCA_964650375.1 of uncultured Campylobacterales bacterium. Lineage (GTDB taxonomy): Bacteria > Campylobacterota > Campylobacteria > Campylobacterales > Sulfurospirillaceae > JAADIZ01. Next base: position 1,200 of record CAZYTB010000059.1, read on the forward strand.
AGGATAAACATGATTTCCTACACTCAAAATGAAATTATATCTGCAACAGATGCTGTCAGAAATTTTAGCTCAGTTTTAAAAAGTATTTCAAGCAAAGAAAAAAGCAAGGTTGTTATTGTTAAAAACAATAATTTTGAAGCTGTTGTTATAAGTGTGGAGCAATATGAAAAAATGGCTAAAGCTGTTGAAATATTAGAAAATATTTACAATAAAAATAAAAAGAAATAAATAAAAAATGGCATCCAAAGAAATAAACTATAACAATACAATATACCAAATAAGTTATGAGATACATAACTCTAACAAAGTGAATGAAATAATTTTTCTACATGGCTGGGGAAGTAATAAGGAAATCATGAAGAATTCCTTCAATAATTATCTTGATGATTATAAACAGATATATATTGATCTTCCTGGTTTTGGTAATTCTAGTATAAAATTCCCAATTGATTCAAAAGAGTATAGTTTGATTATAGGTGCTTTTTTAAAATCTCTACATGTAGAGAAAAATATAGTTGTTGGGCACTCTTTTGGTGGAAAGGTTGCCACGATGTTGAATCCAAATATCTTAGTTCTATTGAGCACTGCCGGTATTTTAAATAAAAAATCATTCAAGACAAAGTTGAAGATAGTGCTATTTAAACTTTTAAAACCAGTTGTTGGAAATAGCTTTTACAGGTATTTTGCGACCAAAGATGTGGAGGGTATGAGCAAAGTCATGTATGAGACTTTAAAAAAAGTAGTAAATGAAGATTTCAGTGATATATTTACCAATTTTTCTGGTAAAGCTTTTGTTTATTGGGGCAGAGATGATAAAGCAGTACCACTAGATAATGCCCGTAAAATTGCAAAATTGATAAAAAATTCAAAATTGCGTGTTTACGATGGAGATCATTTTTTCTTCTTAAACAATGCTGAGCAAATTTGTAAAGATTTTAGAAAGGATTTATAGTCATGGCATATTTATATCTATTTACTCATTTTATTTTTATTTTGCTTTTAGGGTTTTATTTTATTAGTGCAATGCAATGGTATAACTACAAGATTGAAAGAGTAGTGCTTCATTTTAATAGATATGATTGGCATTTGTATTTTTTTCTAATTCCTACTTTTGTATATTATTTCAGTGGAATATACTTTATATTTTATCTCTTTGGATTACTTTTGCCTACGCTTTATCTGTGGTATAGAAAAATAGACAAAAAATTAGTTTTTACTCCTCGTGTTAAGAGATTTTTTGCTTTTCTTATTTTGGCTACTATTTTTCAAGATACTCTATGTTTTTTAAGCCCTGAGTGTCAAATTTATGGTGTTATTTTTCCTCTATTTTTCTCATATTTGGCTAGTTATTTGTATGAAAAAATTCTTTTTTATGATTTTAAGAAGAGGGCATATTTAAAGTTAAATGCAAATAAAGATTTAAAAATCATAGCTATTACCGCAAGTTATGGAAAAACCAGTATCAAAAACTTTTTATTTGAGACTTTGTCCCAAAAATATAATGTATATAAAACCCCAAGGAGCGTTAATACACTAGCTGGCATTATTAAAGATATAAATGAAAACCTAAGTGATGAATTTGATTTTTATATAGTGGAAGCAGGAGCAAGAGAGAAAGGAGACATAGATGAAATAGCAAGATTTATAAACCCTCATTTTGTAATCATAGGACAAATTGGAGAGCAGCATATTGAGTATTTCAAATCGTTACAAAATATAAGAGATACAAAAATGGAATTATTGCATTCAAATAGATTAGAAAAAGCATTTGTACATGTAAGTGCAAATGTTAAAGAAAATGATAATATTATTATTTATGGTAATGAAATTAGGAATATAAATTCTACGCTTGAGGGCACAAGTTTTGAGATGAAAATGGACGGTGAATATTATAATTTTAATTCTAAATTGCTTGGAGCATTCAATGCAAATAACCTTCAAGTGGTTATACTTTGTGCTTTAAACTTTGGATTTAGTATAGAAGATTTGCAAAAATATATAGCCAATATTTTACAAGTTGAACACAGATTGCAAAAAATAGAAGCAAATGGAAAAATTATAATAGATGACAGCTATAATGGTAACTTAGAGGGGATGCTTAGTTCGTATGACCTTATATCTAAATATGATGGCAGAAGAGTCATAATTACACCTGGAATTGTTGAGAGTAGCAAGGAAGCAAATGTTGAGTTGGCAAAAAAAATAGATGAGATTTTTGATTTAGTTATTATAACTGGAAAAATTAACTCAAAAATTTTGAGTGAAAATATAATAAAAGCTGAAAAGTTAATATTGAAAGATAAAGATAAAATACAAGAAATCCTAAGTGAACATACCACAATAGGGGATTTGATACTTTTTTCAAATGACAGCCCAACTTTTATGTAACTTACACAACACTGTAAGTTATAAAAAATGTCTAATTTTTAAAATTATTGTAGTTTTTATTATATCTTTGTTATATTGTTATATTATAATGAAAATAAAGTAGGGGGCGGTATGAAATCAGATAGTCTTTATATTTCTTCGTTGGAGCAAGCAGCGGGAAGTTTGATTATTACTATGGGGATAATGGAGTTATTGAAGGGGAAAATAAATCGAGTTGCTTTTTTTAGGCCAGTTATAAATGATACTCAAAGTGAAGATCATGATATCGCTTTTGTTCTTGAAAAATATGCATTAGATATGGATTATGAAGATACTTACGGATTTAGTGTCCATGAAGTAGAGAATATGCTTGCAGAAAACAAGTTGAGTTCTCTTATCGAGTCATTACTGGAAAAGTATAAAAAATTAGAACGAAATTATGATTTTGTGGTTGTTGAGGGCTTAAATAATGCGTCTTTTTCCCAAACTGTTGATTTTGATATTAATTTGGTTATTGCACAAAACTTAGGAATTCCATATGTCAGTGTTCTTAGGGGTAAAGGTAAAAATGCGATAGAGATACTAGATGAAATTACAATTGAAAGCGAAACTATAAAGAATGCAGGCTGCTCACATGTAGCAACTTTTGTAAATAGACTTAATCCAAAAATTATAAATGAATTAAGAGGTAATTTACTCTCCCTGGACACAAAAAATACACCAGTTTATCTTTTGGAAGAAGTGACAGAGTTGGATACTCCAACAGTTAGAGAAATAAAGAAAAATTTAAATTGTATACAAATATTAGGAGAAGAAAAAGATTTAAGAAGAGTTGTCAGGCAAAGTAAAATTGCAGCTATGAAACTTGAAAATTTTTTAGAATATCTTGAAGATGGTGATTTAATAATTGTTCCAGGGGATAGATCTGATATTATTATTGGTTCTCTTTCATCGGTTTTTTCAAAAAACTTTTCAAACATATCTGGAATTTTATTGACAGGAGGTTTTTTACCTCATAAATCAATAAAAAGGCTATTTAGTGGGTTTGAGCATTGCACCATGCCAATTTTAAGTGTAGAAGATGATACCTATACTACTGCTATGAAAGTAAGAGAAGTAAAGGCCACTATCACACCACAGAGTGAGCGGAAAATTGCACTTGCTATGGGACTTTTCTCTTCAAATGTGGATATGAAATATCTAGGAGATAAAATAGTATCGGATATTATAAGTGAAACTGTAACCCCTATTATGTTTGAATTTGCTTTGTTTGAACGGGCTCGTGCAAATAAAAAGAGAATCGTATTGCCTGAGAGTGAAGACGAGCGAATTTTAAGAGCTACAGAGATATTACTCAGAAGAGATGTGGCTGATATCATTTTATTAGGGAATAAACAAACAATTTTAGAAAAAAGTGCAAAATTTGGAATTGATATATCAAAAGCAACTTTTGCAAATCCTAAAGCATCTCCTTTGATGGACAAATATGTAAAATTATTTTATGAAATGAGGAAGAAAAAAGGCTTGAGCTTAGATATTGCTAGACAATCTATGGAGATGGATAGTTATTTTGCCACTATGATGGTTTATTGCGGTGACGCAGATGGTATGGTTTCAGGTGCTGTTCATACTACTCAAGAGACCGTTAGACCAGCTTTGCAAATCATAAAAACCAAACCAGATGTTTCCATAGTTTCCAGTGTATTTTTTATGTGTTTAGATACAAAAGTTTTGGTTTATGGAGACTGTGCTGTAAATCAAGATCCAAATGCTGAACAATTAGCTCAAATAGCCATAACATCCTCTCAAACAGCCTCAATGTTTGGAATAGAACCAAGAGTTGCGATGCTTTCTTATTCTACTGGAGATTCCGGAAAAGGAGAAGAAGTTGAAAAAGTGAGGAAAGCTACACAATTAGTTAAGGAAAAAGATGCAAATTTGTTGGTAGAAGGTCCTATCCAATATGACGCGGCAATTGACGCAAATGTAGCAAAAACAAAACTTCCTAATAGTAAAGTTGCAGGTCGTGCTACTGTATTTATATTTCCTGATTTAAATACTGGTAATAATACTTATAAAGCAGTTCAGAGAAGCTCAGGCGCTATTGCTATTGGCCCAGTTTTACAAGGATTAAATAAACCAGTAAATGATTTAAGTAGGGGTTGTTTAGTTGCAGATATCGTAAATACTGTGGCAATTACAGCTATACAAGCAGGAGAGATTGGTAAATGAAAATATTAGTATTAAATAGTGGTAGCTCATCTATAAAATTTCAACTTTTCGAAGCTAGTAAAAATAAATCCCTAATTAGTGGAATTATCGAACAAATTGGTGAAAGTACGGCTCATGCAAAAATAAAATTCAAAGATGCTATAGGTGAAGATACTGAGTTGGAAGAAAATGGAAATATAAGAAATCACAAAGATGGCTTAGAAGTTATGAATTCTCTTCTTATAAAATCTAAAATCATAAAAGATTTGTGTGAATTAGATGGAATCGGACATAGAGTTGTGCATGGTGGAGAAAAATTTTCAAAACCAGTTATTATAAATAAAAGCGTCATAGAAGAAATTGAAAAATTAATACCTCTAGCCCCACTTCATAATCCTGCAAATTTAGAAGGAATAAAAAGCTCGATTGAACATTGTCCAAGCGTTCCTCAAGTTGCCGTATTTGATACCGCATTTCATTCCACTATTCCTCGTCATGCTTACATGTATGCACTTCCTTGTGAAGTTTATGAAAAAGATGGTGTTAGAAGATATGGATTTCACGGAACTTCTCATCATTTCGTTCTAAAAGAAGCGGCCAAATTTCTAAATATCGATATAAACAAAATAAATGCAATCACCTTGCATCTTGGAAATGGCGCTAGTATGTGCGCTGTTAAAAATGGAAAAAGCATAGACACCTCTATGGGATTAACCCCACTTGAAGGGCTCATAATGGGAACAAGATGTGGAGATATAGATCCTGCTATTATTTTTTATTTAGCCAGAGTAGAAAATATGAGTATAAATGAATTAGATAATATGCTAAATAAAAAAAGTGGGCTAAAGGGAATATGCGGAAATAATGATATGAGAGAAATCGGTGAAATGATAGACAAAGGTGATGCAAAAGCCAAATTAGCACTAGAGATGTTTAATTATAGGATTAAAAAGTATATCGGCTCATATTCCGCAGTTTTAGGCAGAGTTGATTGTTTGATATTCACGGGCGGTATTGGTGAAAATGACATAAATGTAAGGAAAAATAGCTGTTCAAGTTTAGAAAATCTTGGAATTTCCATAGATGAAGATGCAAATAATCAAAGGGCTGAAAAAATTATAGAAATAAGCAAAAAAAACAGTAAAGTGAAAGTTTTGGCAATTCCCACAAACGAAGAACTAGAAATCGCACTTCAAGTTAAATCTTTAATATAATGTGCCGCATGTAAGGATAATAATTGCTTTTTTCCGAAAAAAATATTCCAAAGCTTATTATCCTTACTCCTATCTTTACGGTAATTATCTTAACCTCATTTATCACATTTTTTTTAATAAATTCTCAAAATCAGTATTTTAAAAAACAAAGCATTTCGTTAGAAAAAGAGTATATTAAAAAACAAAAATCACTGCTTGTGTCTGAGGTAAACAGCGTAATTAAATACATAGATTATCATAGAAAAAATTTAAAAAATATTGGTGAAAAAGAGCTCAAAAAAACAATCACTAACTATATAGATACCATAAGATATGGAGAAAATGGCTATATTTGGATACATAATACGGGTTACTATTTAATATCGCATCCTTTTAGAAAAGAGAGTATTGGTAAATATGATATAAATTTAAAAGATGAATCAGGAAAATTTATAACTAGAGCTTTTGTAAATATAGCCGTATCCAATCCAAAAGGTGGTTTTCTGGAATATTATTGGAAAAAGCCAAATAGCAACAAAGTAGAAAAAAAGCTGGGCTTTGTTAAACTATATTCGCCTTGGAAATGGGTAGTTGGCAGCGGATTATATATGGATGATATATCAAAATCAATCAAAAAAGAAAAAAACTTACTAGAAGATAAAATAAACAAACAAATTCGTATAATTATGCTTATTGCATTTACATTTATGTTTTTAGTTGGAATTATTTCATTTGTAATTTCTAGAAATATAATAAATGCCTTAAAATCATATAAAGAAAAAGTAAGAGATAACGAACTTACACTAAAAACAAAAATATCAAAAGCGATTACAGAATCACAAAAAAAAGATCAAACCATGTTATATCAATCAAGATTAGCCCAAATGGGAGAGATGATAAGTATGATTGCCCATCAGTGGAAGCAGCCACTCAGTGAAATAAGTGGAATTTTTATGGAATTAGAAACTGCCTGTAAATTCGATAAAGTAGATAAAAAATATGTTTTAGAGTGTGCAAAAGATGGAGATAGAATAAGTGAATTTATGAGTAGAACCATAGAGGATTTTAGGAACTTTTTTAAACCAGACAAAAAAAGAGAAAAATTTAGTATAAATGATGCCCTGGAAGAAGCAATAACACTCGTAAGTGCTTCAATAAAAAATTCTAATATACAAATTTTTAAAGAAGCTAAGACTGATATGTTCATAACTGGATATTCTAATGAATATTCTCAAGTTGTGCTAAATATTTTATTAAACGCCAAAGATGTGTTAATCTCAAGAAAGATAGAAAATCCTTCAATTTATATAAAAATTTATAAAAAAAATAATAAATCAATCCTTGAAATATCAGATAATGCAAATGGTATAAACGATAATATAATAAATAAAATATTTGATCCATATTTTAGCACTAAAGAGAAAGTAAATGGGACAGGACTTGGGTTGTATATGTCAAAAATGATAATAGAGAAGAGTATGGGCGGAAGACTTAGCGTAGCAAATAATAATATTGGGGCAAGTTTCAAAATTGAGGTATAGGTATGAATTTTTTTAATAATTTTAAAAATCTAAATATATTATGCGTAGAAGACGATAATGGTGTTAGAAAAAGATTGGTAAATACCCTAAATTTTTATTTTAATACTGTAAATGAAGCATCTAATGGTCAGGATGCTTATGAGATATATAAAAAAGGCAATACGGATATCTTGATAACAGATATTGATATGCCAAAATTAAATGGTATTGATTTGGTAAAAAAAATTAGGGAAGAAAATTCTGAAATACCCATAATTGTATTGACCGCATACAGCAATGAAGATTACCTGATGGAGCTAATAAATCAAAATATTAATCACTTTATTTTGAAACCTGTAAATAGTAAAAAATTGCTAGATGCCCTAAATAATGTAACAAAAGATATTTTTCCAACAATTATAAAATTGTCTAAAGATTTAATAATCAACTTTGACACTATGGAAATCAGCTATGAAAACAAAATAACGAGAATAACAAATAGAGAAAAGCTTTTTCTAAAATTGTTGTATAAAAATCAAAACAGAATCTCAACATATAAACAAATCAATGATTTTGTTTGGGAGAATGACGATATGAGTAATTCTGCGCTTAAAACTTTTATTAAGGTATTAAGAAAAAAACTTAATTTTGAAATTATTGAAAATATTTCAGGAGTTGGATATAGATTTTGTTACTAAAAGTAACAAAATCTTTTTAATTTTACTAGATTAACCATTTTTTGCCCCTCCTCACTTTTTTCTCACTTTTAATAGCTAACATATAATTATATAATTAAAATTATCAAAGGAGTGTACATGTTAAAGAAAACTATAGTTGCAGTAGGTGCTGCATCATTAATGTTTGCAGGAACTGTAAATATGGATTTAAATGCAAAGTATGGGGCTACAAATTTCCATACAATAGGTGCTGTCAAATATGCAAAATTAGTTAAAAAATATACTAATGGAACAGTTAATATAAAAGTACACGCAGGAAGCTCTCTCGTTAAAGGAAATCCTCTCAAAGCTGTCAAAGACGGTGTTGTTCCTATGACTGACATGTTTATACCTTTTACTGCAGGTGGCGGTAAGGTATTTGGAATTTCTGCTTTGCCTTTTGTGGCTAAATCGTACGCTGATGCTTATAGACTTTATCAAATTTCAAAACCAGCTTATGAAAAAACTGCTAAAAAATGGAATCAAAAATTACTTTATGCTGTTAGCTGGCCGCCGAGTGGTCTTTATACTAAAAAGCCTATAAATTCAATTGCAGATTTTAAAGGAGTAAAAGCCAGGACTTATGACAAAAACTCTGCTAATTTTGTAACTATGGCTGGAGGAGATGCAATAGCGCTTCCTTGGGGAGAAGTATATTCAGCACTTAGTACTGGCCTAGTTAATGCAGTTGTTACTTCATCTGCTTCAGGAAAAGATGGTAAATTTTGGGAAGTTTTAAGTCATTTTACAAAAATCAACTATGCTTACCCGCTTCAAGCAGTTACTATAAATCTTGATTATTGGAAAAGCTTAACTAAAACACAACAAAAAGCCATGCTTAAGGCTGCTAAAGAGATAGAAAAATCTCAATGGAAAGTTTCTAAAGAAGAAAATAAAATAGCTTTAAAAATGCTAAAGGATCATGGAATGATTATCTCTCCAGCAAGTGCTAAATTGACAGCCCAACTGGATGTTGTAGCAAAGAAAATGTTAGATGCCTACTTAAAAAATGCAAGCAAAAGCATAAAGAAAATATTTAAAGAATACAGGAAGTAAAAAGATTGATAAAATTTTTTACTAAATTTGAAAAAGGGCTCTCAGGTTTGGGAGCTCTTTTGTCATCAATTTCTATAATTTGTTTAGTCTTATTGATACTTTTAGAAATCTTCTTGAGATCATTTTTGGGCAAATCAACAATGTTGGCAGATGAGTATAGTGGTTATTTCTATTTGGCCTCTGTATTTTTAGGACTTGGATATACCTTTAGCCAAAAAGCACACATTAGAATCAATATTCTAACAACAAGATTATCAAAAAAAGCGCAAAAATATCTGGATATCTTTGCCGGAAGTGTAACATTTTGTGTTATTTCATTTATATTCTATAGAGTTATTCTTATGACTCTAGACGCATATAATTTTGATATTTTATCAGAGGGAGTATCTGAAACGCCTATTTACCTTACTCAAATCCCTATGGTTGTCGGCTCATTTATATTTGCTATCTCAATTTTAGCTTTTATCACCAGAAGGATAAGCAATGATAGCTGATCCATTAACTCTAACTATAGTCTTATTGGTTGTTATGTTTGCTTTTTTACTTTCATCCATCTGGATAGGCGTGTCTTTGATGCTTACGGGCATCTTCGGTATGCTTATTTTTAAGGTCAATCTTCCACCAGGTATTGATATTTGGGGTAAAATTGGAAATTTACTTTCATCATCTCTATATGATTCCCTAAATTCTTGGTCTCTAGCCGCGCTTCCTATGTTTATACTAATGGGGGAACTTTTATATAAATCTTCCATATCAACAAAATTGTTAAATGGACTTATTCCTTGGCTTAGTAATGTTCCAGGGAAATTACTGCATGTAAATGTAGCCGCTTGTTCACTATTTGCTGCCGTATCTGGCTCTTCTGCTGCTACTACTGCAACAGTTGGCAAGATAACATTAAATGAGCTTAAAAAAAGAGGTTACAGCAAATCATTAGCTATCGGATCACTTGCCGGAAGTGGAACCTTGGGTTTTTTGATACCACCAAGTCTTATCATGATTATATATGGTGTCTTGTCAAATGTTTCTATTGGAAAACTCTTTATCGCAGGAATTTTACCCGGAATTTTACTTGCAAGTGCATATGCAGTTTATATAATAATTGCTGCAACTGTAGATAAAAGTGTTGTACCTCAAGAAAATGAAATAATTACTTGGAAAATGAGACTTCATTCTTTAAAAGATTTGGCACCAATATTTTCTCTAATTATGTTGGTTTTAGGAAGTATTTATGCTGGATTAGCAACCCCTACAGAAGCGGCAGCTCTAGGCGTTTTAGGTTCAATACTTTTAGGATTTTATTTTAAAAGCTTAGATTTTCAGGTTTTTAAAACTGCTATGCTAAACTCCATAAAAACAACAGTAATGATTAGCTTCATCATCGCAGGAGCAGGTTTTTTATCTCAAGTTGTTGGTTTTTTAGGAATTGCAAGAGCTCTTAGTGAATATATAGCTTCCTTACATCTCTCACCTTACATGTTGATTTTTGTAGTCGGCATTATGTATATGATACTTGGCATGATGTTAGATGGCATATCTATGGTAGTTATGACTCTGCCTATTGTCCTTCCTATCGTTACTTTAGCTGGGTTTGACCCTTTATGGTTTGGTATATTTTTAGTTTTAATGGTTGAACTTTCGCAGATAACCCCTCCTGTTGGGTTTTCACTATTTGTGATTCAAAGTATTTCTGGAGAAAAAATTGATTATATCTTAAAAGCAACTTTTCCATTTTTTATTATTATGATTTTGATAGTTGTGGTCTTGACAATTTTTCCTGAAATTGCATTTTATTTGCCTTCTAAGATGATACACGGATAAAGGAATATTTATGATTAAATTAAACTGTGATATGGGTGAGAGTTTTGGAGTTTGGAAACTTGGGCTTGATGAGCAAATAATGCCACTGGTTGATATGTCAAATATAGCTTGTGGATTTCACGCGAGTGATCCAATAACTATGGATAAAACAGTAAAATTAGCTCGTGAAAATGGAGTCATTATAGGAGCACATCCCGGTTATCCTGATTTGGTGGGATTTGGTAGAAGAAGTTTGAAGTGTGACAGCGAAGAAATTGAAAAACTTGTTATTTATCAAATTGGAGCACTGGAAGGAATTTGCAAATCAAATGATGTAAAAGCCCAGTACATAAAACCACATGGTGCTTTATATAATGACATGATGAGAGATATTGATATTTTCAAGACTGTCATAAATGCTGTGAGCAAATATGATAAAAACTTAAAGCTTATGATTTTAAGTTCACAAAAAAATGATGAATATAGTAAAATTGCAAAAGATTTAGGCATCAGCCTTTTATATGAAGTGTTTGCGGATAGATCATATATGGATGATGGCTCTTTGATGCCAAGAAGTATGCCAAATGCAGTTTTGAGCTCATCTGACCTCGTCTTGGAGAGATTGGATTTTTTAATGAAAAAGGGAGCAATCAAATCTCATAACGGTAAAGTCTTAAAGCTAAAAGTAGATTGTATTTGTGTACATGGAGATAATGAGTTTGCCTTAAACATTGTAAAAGCTATGAGAGAGTATCTTGATTGAATTTAAGATAGCCTCAGTTGATAGTATTATAATTTATTTTGGTAATAATATTTCAAAAGAAAATGCAACACTGGTACAGCACAATTATATTTTATTGAAAGAGCTAGAAAACGGTGGAATTATTGATGTAATACCTTCATACACTACAATTTTAATCCATTATGATTTAAAATTCTTTAGTTATGATTCCATAATTAAATTTTTAAACCAGATCGTATCACTTGAGACAAAAGAAACAAAAGAAGAGGGTAGATTGGTTGAGATACCCATGTATTATAGTGAAGAAGTTGGTTTTGACTTGGATAGAATTTCAAAATTATCTAATCTCAGTATTAAAGAAGTTATAGATTTGCACTCTTCAACGCAGTATAGTGTTTATACTATCGGTTTTTTGCCAGGTTTTGCATACTTGGGCGAAGTTGATAAGCAAATAGCAACTCCTAGATTGCAAACACCCCGTTCCAGCGTTCCAAAAGGAAGCTTAGGAATTGCAGACAATCAAAGTGCGATTTATCCAGTGCAAAGTCCTGGCGGTTGGAATATAATCGGCAGAACTTATCTTGACATGTTTGATAAAAAATTAGATGGTTTTTCATATATAAATGTTGGTGATAGGGTAAAATTTAAACAAATAAATAGAGAAGAATTTATAAAAAATGGCGGCATAATTTGAGTTGTTTTAAAATTTTAGAGGGTGGACTTTTATCTTTAATAGAAGATTTTGGTAGATTTGGATTATGTGACAAAGGTATATCAAACTCTGGTGTGATGGATGAATATGCTTATATAATAGCAAATAATTTACTTCAAAATCCCTCCAATACAAACTGCATTGAAATAACTATAGGTGGACTTAAATTGCAATCGGATAGTTCTTGCGTGGTAAGTGTTACTGGTGCAAATGGAAAATTTAGTATAAATTCGGAAGAAGCCGATATTTGGAGAACTCACGATATAAAAAAAGGCGATATTCTAAAATTTGGATATGCAAAGAATGGAGCACGGATGTATCTTGCCTTAAAGGGTGGCTTTGATATAACAAAAGAGTTAGGGAGTAATTCTACAACTATAAAAGAAAATATTGGTGGGATTAATGGCAGAAGCCTACAAAAAGATGATGTATTGGAATTCTCAAATACAAAAATAGAAAATCATAACATTTTCCTTAAAAAAGACTTTATTCCACAATATAGTAAAAATTTAAGTTTAAGGGTAATTCTTGGATATCAAGATAATTACTTTAATAAAAAAGAGATTGAAAATTTCTTTTCTCAAGCCTACACAATCTCAGCTCAAAATAACAGAATGGGCTATAAGCTTAATGCTGAGCCAATTAATTGCCAAATAGATGGAATTATTTCAGAGGGCATCAGTTTCGGAGCTATACAAATACCAAAAGACGGGCAGCCAATCATCTTGCTAAAAGATAGACAAACAATAGGAGGCTATCCAAAAATTGGCTCAGTATTACCAATAGATTGTTTCAAGTTATCCCAACTAAGAGCAGGGGATAGTATAAGGTTTGAACTGATGGACATAATTGATGCACAGGCTAAAATGAAATTGTTTTATAAAAGTTTACAATATCTATAAAAATTAATCAATCAATTTTTGAAATCTAGCCTGGAGATCTTCTTTTATCTTTTCGGCTAGCATATCGCCATTTTGAATATATTGTCTAACGAATGCTTCTAAATCTGTTAGAATTTGAACTAGTTCTGCTTCTATTTGATCTTTTGTTTTATTTTTAGCCATCAGTGTTTCAAAAAATACTAATTTTCTTATAAAATCAGACAATTTTTCCGATGCTTCTTCTTTTTTATCAGTATCTTTTAATACAAATAAAACATCGGAGTTAGAATCCTGATTTATATCTTTTTTAATATCTCTGATATACTCTTGTATGTGAGTTGAAAATGATGCATAATTTGCATAATTATTATCTCCTTTTTGCTCCATGCCCTCCGTAATTCTTTTTATATTTTTTATCACTATAAATGCAACTACAATAGACACGAAAATAACTGGAACAAATTGATCCATTTCATTAACCTTTTTTTAGATATAATTATAGCGGTTATAACAAAATATTTCCTTAG
>CAZYTB010000060.1:0-14890 GCA_964650375.1 uncultured Campylobacterales bacterium
TTCCAGATACTGTGGGTTACAGAATGCCAAGTGAAATGGGACAAATTATAAAATCTTTGTATTATTTTGTGGGAAATCGTGCGATACTTTCAGTCCATAATCATAATGATTTAGGATTAGCAACAGCTAGCACACTTGCATGTATTCAAAATGGAGCAAGACAAGTTGAATGTACGATAAATGGGCTAGGGGAGCGAGCTGGAAATGCTGCACTCGAAGAAATAGTTATGATATTGCATACAAGAAAGGATATATTTAAAGGAATTGGTACAAATATCAACATCAAAGAAATATATCCAACTAGTAGGTTAGTATCTTCCATAACAGGAATTGAAGCTCAACCAAATAAAGCTATAGTTGGCAAAAATGCTTTTGCACATGAGAGTGGAATTCACCAAGATGGTGTATTAAAGCACACAAGCACTTATGAAATTATGAGTGCAAAAGATATTGGACTTGATAAAAATTCTATAGTTCTTGGAAAACATTCAGGTCGCCATGCCTTTAAGAATAAATTAGTGGCACTTGGTTTTAATTTGAAAGAAGAAGAAGTAAATAAAGCGTTTGATAGATTTAAAATTTTAGCTGATGCAAAAAAAGAGATTTTTGATGATGATATAAGAGCAATAGTGGCTGAGGAAATTACCAAGATTGAAGAATTTTTCAAATTAGTTACTTTACAACTCTCAGATTGTACCCCAGGAGGTCTTCCAAGTGCCGCAGTTACAATTTCTCATAATGGAGTGGAAACTACAGATGCTGCTATTGGAAATGGCACAATGGACGCTATATTTAAAGTGATAGATAGAGTTTGTAATGCAAAAGGAAAATTAAAAGATTACAAAGTTGATGCTGTAACTCAAGGAAAAGACGCGCTTGCCCGTGTTGTTGTTAAAGTTGTTTTTGATGAGAGTAAACCAGCTGTCATCGGTCACGGTTTAAGCGTTGACACAATGCTGGCAACTGCAAAAGCATATATTGGAGCTTTAAATAGTTATTTGTCTATGAAAGAAAGATTAAAAAATATCATTGAGAGTTCTATATAGTTTTTTAAATTTATTTTTTCTTTACATGTAAGGCTTTTAAACTATTAGGGCACCTCTAAAAATAGGTGCCCTAATAGTTATTTTAGAATTTTAAAACTAAAAAATTTTGATTTAAAGCCGCTATCTCCAATCCTTGCATATTGGATTGCTGCGCCTTTGAAGTTTTGAACTTCTTGATACAATAAGCCAAGCGCGTATCTGCTTTCCAAGTTTTCAGAATCAATTAATTTGGATAACTCCAACAGAGCTATAGCATTTTCAATATGTCCAGCGCCTATAGCTGCAGTTGCCGCCAAGAAAATAGTCCTTGTATCTTTTTGCTTATAGTCATCTATCAGTTTATTATATAGAACATAAGATTCTTCAAAGTTATTTGCAAATATATCAAGATAGGCTAGAGTATAAGTTAAAGCCATCGGATCATTTTTTTCTAATGGCATTTTGGCTTTTAAAATATTCCGCTCATGAAACAACAGTCCTGAAATTTGAAGTAACTTAATATACTGTTCCCTTACTATTTTTGGACCATAGTAAAAGCTATTAAAGTCAAGAGAGCTATTCTTAAACTCTATTTGAAAAGCTTTTGCATATTCTTTTATATTTTTACCACTATTTTTCATATGAAAAAATATAATATTGCTTAATAGATCTTTTGGTAAAACCGCTTGAAGTTCTTGAGATTTTTCCCGATAAAATTTGCTGTTTGCTATTCTCTGAGAAATTATTATGTCAAAAACCAAATTTAATGGCTTGTTTTTTTTATCAGTTTCAATCCATCTTGAGAGAGAGAATTGATTATTTTCACTAAGATTAATTAAAGACGAAAAGAGATTTATGTCAGGCAATTTTTTATCTAAGTTTATGCTGGCTTTTACATCATCCACTAATTTAGATACATTTTTATTGATTAATTTTGCACTAAAAATAGCAAATACACCAGCCAAATAATTTGTATTATTTAAGTGGTAACTAGTTGAAAAATGTTTATATGCTTGAAGGTAATCTCCAATTTGTGCATAAGATAAAGCTAAGTTATAGTGTAAAATAGAATGCTGCGGATAATCTTTTAAAAGTGATTTAAAGATTTTATTTGCCTTGAAAATATGATTATTAAGAGCTTCTTTGATTCCCTTGCCAATAGAGATATTTACTCGAGAGATATTAGAGCTTGCTTTTAGATAAGTAAGCGCAGAACCTAGTTTATCCAGAAAAACATCCATACTTCCTTTTCTTATATATTCCACACTTTGTGCCGCGTTAAAAATCTTATAAGGAGCAAAATAAAACAGTAATCCATAACTATTTTCATCATTGAAGAAGAGTTCTTTTTCAAAATTCCTTTGTGCCAGATTTACATCAAAAAGTGATTTTTTTAGTATCACTTGTATTGGGTAAATTGACAAAGCTTCTTTATTATTTAATTTTTGTGCGTCACTCATGAGTTTTGCGCTATTTTGCAAATTGCCCAATTTATTTTCAACTAAAGCTAGTGCAATTTTTATTCTTATTGGTTCATTCGTGTGTCTTTCAGCTTTAAGAAGATGTTTTTTTGCAATATCATATTCTCCAATTCTTGCATATAGTAATCCTAATGGCAAATTTTCTTCAGATGAATTTATTTTTAGCAACATGTTTATTGCTTCTTTGTCATTTCCAATCAAAGATAGAATTTTAGAAGCTAAATAATTTTGTGTATCTTTGTAAAATCCATGGCTAGGGTGCTCTAGTGTAGAGAGAGCTTCGTAATAAAAATTTCTATAATAATTTACTAAACTCATTTCATAAGAATAAAGAGGAGAATTAACTTCATCCGGAAGATAGGCGTAAGCTAAATCAATATAATAAGAAAAAAGTTTAGTTTTACCAAGATGTAGAGCGCTCACAGCTGCATTTATAGAACTTGTACATTTTTGTTCTCTATTTCGGATAGCTTTTTTAAATGCATCTATCGCTTCTTGATAATTTTTTTCTTTCATTTTGGCTACACCAATATTATAAAAAGACAGCGCTTCATTAAAAGTTGCAATTTTCCCATATATTTTTAAAGCTTTGTGCTTTTCGCCTCGTTCGTATAATATATTTGCCTTTTTTATCATGTTTTCAAGTTTTGAAGGAGAAAATTGGCTAACACTTTCTTTTTTGGTGAGTTTTTTTACTATCTCTTGTGTGTTTATATTTGTAACTTTTGCAGGTTGTCTATTGTTCAAAATAACAGCAACTATAACAGCCATAACAAGCAAAATAAGAATAATAACAAATATTATGATTAGAAGAAGTTTTTTCTTTTTTTTATCATTATCTTTAACTTCTTCTTGAGTCTCAATCTCTATATCTTTTTCTAATTCAGATATTTCATGATCAGCCTCAAGGATTATTATTTCTTCTTCTGCCATTTAGACGCCCTTACATGTATTTTTTCAAAACTTCTGGAATCTCTATATTTCCGTCCTCTTTTTGGTAATTTTCCATGATAGCAATCATTGTCCTACCGACTGCTAAGGATGAACCGTTTAGTGTATTTGTCAGCCTATTTTTTTTGCCATCTTTGTATCGTATCTTTGCTCGTCTTGCTTGAAAATCTCTTGTATTTGAGATAGAGCTTATCTCTCTATATCTATTTTGTCCAGGAAACCAAACTTCAAGGTCAATCGTTTTTGCAGCACTAAAACCAAGGTCTCCACCGCAAAGCATTAAGTGTCTATGGGCAAGACCGAGTGAAGTCAAAAGATCACTAGCACACTCTACCATCTCATCAAAAATTTTATCACTTGTCTGTGGTGTTGTGATACAAACTAACTCCACTTTGTCAAATTGATGCTGTCTTATCATACCTCTTGTATCTCGTCCAGCGCTTCCAGCTTCTTTTCTAAAGCATGCTGTATAGGAGGTCATTTTTATGGGCAGTTCATCTTGAGGAATTATCTCATCTCTAAAAAGATTAGTTACAGGCACTTCTGCTGTTGGTATAAGAAAAAGCTCTTCACCTTCGATTTTAAATAGGTCATCTTCAAACTTAGGAAGTTGTCCAGTGCCGATTAGGGTTTCTCTATTTACGATGTACGGAACTGCTACTTCTTTAAAACCTCTCTTAGTGTTGAAATCCAACATGTAGTTGATCAAAGCCCGCTCCAGCTTTGCTGCATCATTTTTAAGTACAGAAAATCTACTCTTTGAGAGTTTAACACCCCTTTGAAAATCTATCCAATTTTGTTTTGCATCCAATTCCCAATGCTCTTTTGCTTTAAAATCAAATGTAGGGGGATCTAATACTTTTTTTATTTCTACATTATCATTTTCATCATTTCCAAGCGGTACTGAATCATCTGGTAAATTAGGTACAATTTGGGCAAGGGTCGTAAGCTCATCTTCTGCTTCTTTTGTGATTTTATTTAAAATTGCAATTTTTTCTTTGTTTTGAGTCAGTTTCTTTTTTAACCCATTTATATCTTTACCTTCTCTTGCGTATATTCCAAAAAGTTTACTACTCGCATTTTGTTCTGCTTGAAGTGGTTCTAGTTCCGCTTTTTTGGCTTTTAATTCAAGAGATTTTAGGCGAAGTTCTTCTATCAAATCTTCATCAACTTTTTTCTTTCTTAATTTTTCACAAACACTATCAAAATCATTTTGTATCAGCCTGATATCTAACATTCTTCTATCCTAACCTAAAATTCCGACAAGATCTCGGATTTGTTCCATTTTTTTACCTGCAATGTTTCTTGCCTTCAAGGCACCTTGATTTAATATGTCTCGAACTTCATTAGTATGATTTAAGTAATATTCTCTTTTGGCACGAGAAGTTTCAAAATAATCCCAAATAAGCTCTTTTAGATACATTTTAAAATGCCCATACCCTTCACCGCCTTTTTTATATCTTTGTTTTAATTCTTCTTGTTCATTTTCATTTAAAAACAGCTTAGAGAGAGCAAAAACATTACATGTGGAGTATTCTTTTGGCTCTTCAAGTGGAGTTGAGTCTGTGATTATTTTCCCTGTTGTTTTTTTCAGTTGTTTTTCGCTTGAAAATATATCTATAGTATTTCCATAACTCTTGCTCATTTTAGCTCCATCAGTCCCTGGTACAGTGGCTACTTCTTCGTCAATTTTAAATTCTGGGATAGTTAATATATCGCCAAATTCATTGTTAAATTTAATCGCAATATCTCTTGTTATCTCTACATGTTGAATTTGATCTTTTCCAACTGGCACAATTTGTGAATCATATAGTAAAATATCAGCTGCCATTAAAACTGGATATGAAAAAAGAGCGTGGTTTGCCACTATTCCTTTTGCAACCTTATCTTTGTAACTGTGAGCCCGCTCTAAGAGTCCCATCGGAGTAAAGCTTGAGAGTATCCAATATAGCTCTAAAACCTCCTTCACATCTGATTGGAGCCAAAATGTGCTTTTATTTGGATCTATCCCTAGGGAGAGAAAATTGATAGCAGCATCTAGTGTGTTTTCTTTTAAAGCTTTTGCATCTTTTAGCGAAGAAAGCGCATGATAATTTGCAATAAATATAAATAAATCATTATTTTCCTGTAAATCCTTCATCTGCTTAATGGAAGCAAAATAATTTCCCAAATGAAGTGCGCCTGATGGTTGAATCCCTGTTAAAACTCTCATAAAATCCCTATTATTTTTTTAATAGAATTATATCTAAAAGTGTTTTAATATCTCTTTTGCTAAATCTTGCGGAGTTCTATTTTCTACATTTATGGTGATGTTTGAATATTTTTTGTATTCTTTAACTCGTTTTCCAAATAATTCTTTTGCTTTTTTTATATCTTTTAAAAGGGGTCTTTTTGCCAATTTTTTCTCAGCACTGCGATGAGTTAAAATTCGCTCCATTATTTTATCAAAACTAGACTCAAGATAAATTATTTTGCCAATTTTATGGATATTTTCTACCTTATAAAATCCACCACCAGTAGAAATAATACTATTTTCTACTGATTTTTCTAACCATTTTGCAGTTTTATTTTCTAAATTTCTAAAATACTCTTCTCCAAGTTCTTCAAATATATCTTTTATCTTTTTATTTTCGAAACTTTCTATCAAATCATCTGTATCAATGGCAAACCTTTTACTCTGTTTTGCTAATTCTCTAGCAATTGTACCTTTACCAACACCCATAAAGCCTATTAATATAATATTTTTAGACATCACTCCACCACTGTTGATTCATCTTTTTCGCCTTTTGCTCTTGGATATAGTAAAACAGGAGTTCCCTCTAATTCAAATTTCTCTCTTAACTGATTTAAAAGGTATCTTTTATAACTAAAATGAAGTGCTTTTGGTCTATTCATCACAAGTGCGATTTTTGGGGGTTTTATATCATACTGTGTTGCAAAGTAAATCTTAACCCTTTTTGTTTTATCTGCAGGCAATTGATGCCTAATTGTTGCAACTTTTAGTAATTCATTTAATTTTGAAGTTGGAATTCTTCTTTTATAATTTTCATAAACACTTAGTATTAAATCTTTAATCTTATATACTCTTTTCTGAGAGAGTGCAGAAACTGTTATGATTGGAGCGAAAGATAAAAATTTAAACCTATCTCTTATCTCATCAATACTCTCTTTATAGTTTTCTAGTGCTTTGTCCCATTTATTTAAAACTAGTATAACACCTAGGTGATTTTTGTCTGCCAAGTTGGCGATTCTCTCGTCTAACTCTTTAAATTTTTCGCTTGAATCTAAAACAAGTAAAGCAATATCGGCGGTTTCGAGCATATCGTTTGTTCTCATAAGCGCGAATTTTTCTATGCCTTCAATTCTACTTCTTCTTCGCACGCCTGCTGTATCTACAAAATTTATAATCTTATCTTTGTATATCATGCTTTCATCGACAGGATCTATGGTGGTGCCGGCGATTGAGCTGACAACAGCTCTCTCTTCTCCTAAAAGTGAATTTAGAAGTGAACTTTTTCCAACATTTACTCTTCCAATGATTGCTACTTTTATAACATTTGTTTCTATTTCAGCTTCAGGCATTTTTTCTTCAATTTCAAGTAGTTCTTGCATATCAAAGTCATCGTTTTCTTCATCTTCTATAATATCTATTAGTTCTTCAATTTCTGGAAGATTTGACGCTATCCATTTAAAAAGATTAACAACTCCACGGTTATGTGAAACAGAAATTGGAAATACATTTTGGGCTCCAAATTCTTCAAATTCCCAAGCTCGTTCAAGCTCTTTATCGTTGTCTATTTTGTTTATAACCAAAGCGATTGGTTTATTTTGAGATTGCAGTGAATAAAATATCTTTTTATCATTATCACTTGGCAGCATTTTACCATCAACCATCATAATGATAATATCTGCTTTATGGCTTGCTTCCATTGACTTAATTCTTACATTTTCAAAAAGTTCATTGGAGCTGTCAAGCCCCCCTGTATCTAAAATCTTACACGGTTTTTCTAAAATTTCTACAACATGTTCTCTTATATCTCTTGTTGTTCCACTAAAATCGGATGTTATCGCAATCCGCTGTTTCGCGATTCTATTAAAGAGAGAACTTTTGCCAACATTTGGCTTACCTATTATTGCTATTGATTTCATTATTTAAATCCATAAAAATGTGGGAAAATAACAACAGATGCTAGTACTAAGATTTGGATAATTATAAAAGGGATAACACCTTTGTAAATATCTGTTGTTTTTATACTTGGTGGGGCTACGCCTTTTAAATAAAAAAGTGAGAAGCCAAAAGGAGGTGTTAAAAACGATGTTTGAAGATTTAGTGCTATCAGTATAGCAAACCATAGTGGATTTAAACCAATAGCGTGCGCAATAGGTAATAAAATAGGAAGTACAATATATGATATTTCTATAAAATCAATGAAGAAACCTAAAAATAAGATTACCAACATGGAAAGAATTAAAAATCCCCATTTTTGACCTGGAAGGTTCATCATAAAATTGGCTGTGATGTCATCTGCTCCACTATAAACGAAAACCATAGAAAATGCGGTTGCTCCGATTAAAATAGCAAAAACCATGGCTGTTATTTTTATAGTTTCAATTGATGCTTCTTTTATCATTTTTATATTTAATTGTTTATATCCCCAAGCTAGAAGTACTGCTCCAACAGAGCCAACTGAGGCTGATTCTGTTGGAGTCGCGATTCCTGCAAATATTGAACCAAGGACTAAAACAATCAAAACCAAAGGAGGAATTATAGAAATTAATGCTTTTATAATATTTTGTTTTTTTGTTATTGTTATATCCAAATCAATTGCAGGTGCAATATCCTTATCTAAAAAAGCAACGATTAGGATGTAGATTATATAAGCTCCAACTAAAATAAAGCCCGGGAAAAATGCAAATTTAAAAAGATCACCTACGGGAAGTTGAAATACATCTCCTAAAACAATAAGAACGATAGAAGGTGGTATGATTTGACCAAGAGTGCCAGCTGCACAAATCGTTCCTGTACTTAATTGTTTTGAGTAACCATACTTTAGCATAACTGGTAGAGATATAACACCCATAGCAACTACACTTGCACCAACAACCCCGGTTGATGCTGCAAGCAGAGCCCCGATAAGCACAGTGCTTACAGCGAGACCTCCTCTTACTCTTCCGAATAAAACTCCCATAGATTCTAAAAGCTTTGTGGCAAGTTCAGATTTTTGTAAAACAATACCCATAAATATAAAAAGCGGCACTGCCATAAGGATTTTATTTGTCATAATAGAAAAAATTCTAAAAGGCATCATAGAGAACATCTGCAAAAATTCATTCATAAAATCACTCATAGTTCCACCATCTGGAACTACCGCAAAATACGAAGCAAGTGCTCCAAAAAACATGGATACCGCACCAAATGTAAATGCTACAGGGTAGCCTATCACTAAAAGGATAAGTGCAGCTATGAACATGATAAGACCAGTCAAGGCAAAGCTCCTTGAGGATCAACTTTCTTAGCTTTTTCTATACCTATATATATGTTTATATTCTTAATTATATAATTAATTCCTTCTAAAAATAACACCGTAAAAGATACAGGTATCATAGCTTTTATAAGCCATAAATATTTTAATCCTCCCGGATCTCCTGATACTTCGTTGACGCTATATGAATCCATTACAAAAGCATATGAACCATAAATTATAAGCAGAGTAAATGGCAATAAGAATACAAGGGTCCCTATTATATTTACCACAGCCTTGGTTTTCTCACTAAATTTTTCGTAAAGAAAATCCACTCTTACATGCGCATTTTCTTTTAGAGAAAACGATGTTCCAAATAATATTACAATTGAAAAAAGATGCCATTCCATCTCTTGCATTGCGATTGAACTATCGTGAAAGGCATATCTCATAACTACATCATAAAATACATTTAGTATCATAAGCAGTAGTATTATTACGAGTATATTTCCTATAAAATCCATAATTTTATTAAATATTTTTTCAATTTTTATTAGCATATTTATTGTCTTTTTCTTGAGTTTTTGGCCAGTTTTTAACCAGCCAAAATTTAGTTATTTCGCTTCTTGAGAAGCTTCTAGGTAGTAATATTCTGACATCATAGTCCAAACTCTGGCTTTTTTCATAAAAGCTTTTTGATCATCCCATATTTTTTTGAAAAGTGCATTTTTTGAAGCATAAGAATTCATAACTTCGTTTGTTGCTTTTTTCATAGCTTTAAGAACTGGAATTGGAAAAGTTTCAACTTTTATGCTTGGATATTCTTTTTTCATTGTTACCCATGCATTCGCACTGTCAGCAAAGTTCTCCATAAACATGTCTGCAGTAACTGCTTTCATTGCAGTTTTTAACATAACTTGATAATCTTTTGGTAACTTATTAAAAGCTTTTTTGTTTATAAGAAAAGTCATCTCGCTTGCAGGTTCATGCCATCCTGTGTAATAATAAGGAGCAACTTTATAAAAGCCCATTTTTATGTCCATCCCTGGTCCTACCCATTCTAGTGCGTCAATTGTACCACGGTCTAATGAAGTATATAACTCTCCTCCTGGGATATTTACAACGCTAACTCCAAGTTTCGCCATAACTTTTCCGGCAAAACCAGGAATTCTCATCTTGAGACCTTTTAAATCATTTACGGTTTTAATCTCTTTTTTAAACCAGCCGCCCATCTGAACACCTGTGTTACCACCGGGAAATGCTAACATGCCATATTTACCATATACTTGTTCCATATATTTCATTCCATTGCCATAGTAGTACCAAGCGTATTGTTCATCTTTGGTCATACCCCATGGAACTGTTGTAAACCAAACTGTATTTGGATCTTTTCCTATATAATAGTATGAGCCAGTATGTCCCATCTGGAAAGCTCCACCTTTTACCATATCAAATACACCAAGAGCAGATTTCGTTTTTTCTGAACCTTCAACTTTGATGATAAATTTCCCATTACTCATCTCTTTCATAAGTTTTGCAAGTTTTTGGGGTGGATTAGCAAGAGGTGCTAGAGTAGAAGGCCAACTCATAGCAAGTCTCCATTTTACTTTCTTATTTGACGCAAGTGAACTATTTGTAAATAGCATTAAAGCACCTAATACCCACATTAGTTTAAACAAGTGTTTCATATTTTTCCTTTAAATAAATTTTAATCTTTTATTTTATTTAAAAAGTACTGAAACTATGATAAAGTCAAAGATTTATTCATGTATTTTTCAATTATTGATAGGTCAAATTTATTTTTATAGAAAAGATTAAAGGCTAAAGCCCCTTGATACAAAAGCATGTTTGAACCATCTTTACATGTAAGTTTGTTTTTTCCGGCTAATTGTAAAAAAGGAGTATCTTTACCATATATTACATCAAATACAAAACTTGCTTTTTGCATTAAAGCATCAAGTAATTTTTTATCTAGCGGTAGATTATTATCTTTTAATCCAGCTGGGGTTGTATTTATGATAATATTAAATTTATCTATTTTAAAATCGTTCCAAGAGTATGATTTAAAACCATTTTGTATAAAAAAATCTAATCGATTTGAGGATCTGTTTAAAATAGTGACTTTGATATCATGTTTATTTAATATGAAAGCAATTGCTTTAGCAGTTCCTCCTGCTCCTAAAATCAAAGCATTTTCTATTGACTCAAGAGATTCAATAGCGTGGTAAAATCCAGGTGCATCAGTGTTATAGCCAATTATTTTTCCATTTTCATCTATCATGGTGTTTACAGCTTTTATATCATTTGCAATCCCTCTGATTTCATCACATAATTTAAAAGCAATCTCTTTGTGAGGGACAGTAACATTTGCGCCATTTAATTTTAACTTTTTAAATATATTTATAATTTCGTTACCGTCTTTTAAAAGAGTTCTCGTGTAGCAGGCATTAAGATTAAGATTTTTTATAACATTATTATGAAGGAGAGGAGAAATCGAGTGAGAAACAGGATCTCCAAATATGGTGAACAAATTCATTACACTTCTCTTAAGTCATCCAAAGAACTAGTCATGGCTGCTAGTTTATTTGTAACTTCTTGGTATTCAAATTCTGGAGTACTATCTGCTACTATGCCAGCTCCTGCTTGAAAAATTATCTTTTCATCATCCAAGTAAGCGGTTCTTATCAAAATCGCACTATCCATATTTCCATCAAAGCCAAAGTAGCCAACGGCGCCAGTATAGAAGCTTCTTTTTAAACCTTCAAATTCACTTATCAGCTCCATCGCTCTTATCTTTGGAGTGCCTGTCATTGTTCCTGCTGTAAAAGTTGCTGCAAATAAATCAAACATATCATATTTTTCATCCAAGACTGCTTCAATGTCAGTAACTAAATGCATTACATGCGAATACTTCTCAACTCTCATCATCTCTTTTACGCTCACGCTTCCAACTTTTGCCACTTTCCCCACATCGTTTCTTCCAAGATCAATTAGCATCAAATGTTCTGCTCTTTCTTTCTCATCATTTTGTAATTCAAGTGCTAGTTCCAAATCCTTCTCATAAGTATTACCTCTTTTTCTAGTACCAGCTATCGGTCTTAATATGATATGACCATTTTTTAATCCAATCATTACTTCAGGAGAACTACCTATTATGGAAAATTTTCCATAATTCAGATTAAACATATATGGCGAGGGGTTTTTATTTCTAAGGACTCTATAAAAGCTAAGCCTGTCTATCTTTACAAATTTAGTAAATCTATTTGACATGAGTATTTGAAAAACATCACCGCTTCTTATCATCTCTTTTGACTTTCTCACCATTTCAAAGAACTGTTCTTTAGAATATGCAAAACTTCCACTTATGTCGTCAAATTTACTTTTTACGATTGGTATATTTTGGTGAGGTTTTTCTAATATATCAACAATTTCATCTAGCTTCTCTCCAATTTCTTTGATAAAAGTAAGAATTGTTAGTGTATTTGATTTGTGAGAAAATGCACAAATAATTTTTGGACGAATTAAATCAAGATCAGGTATATCTATATCGTCCTTGAGTGAATTCATATGCTTTTGCAAGACGGGTTCAAATGTTTTTACACAATCATAACCAATATATCCAATAAAACCATCTACAAAGCCTATATTTAGATCTTTCGCTATGGTTCCATATTTGTTTTTATCTATATCTTTATATCTCTTTTTTAAAAAAATAAAAGGATTATCTTCTATTCTCTTTTTTTCATTTTTTTCATTTATATAGAAACTTTGTAAGTTTTCATGAATGACCCGCTCCCTTGCTCCTATAAAAAGAAAACTATAATTTCCTTCCTCAGAATTTATCGCACTCTCAAAAAGAAAAGAAAGCTCGCCTTTAAAAAAACTCTGCAACTTTTTAAATATAGTGATAGGTGTTAATTGATCAAATAAAATTATTTTTTTATACAAATTATTTCACTCTATATATAAAGGCATTTTTATTGATAGATTTTCTAATACTGTTAATATTGTTTTTCGCATCCTTGCTGTCTTTAAAAGGACCTATTAATATTTTAGTGACTTTTTTGCCATTTATGCTTATAGACAATAACTTATAGCTGTATTTCTTATCTGATATAAGTTTTAAGAATTTTTTATTTGGTGTATATTTAGAAGTTGCACCAACTTGTATATATATGCCTTTCGTGGCTTTTGAGAGATTTTTCGTTGGAATTTTTTTACTCATTTTTTTAATTGTTGACTTAATAGGTTTTACAACTGGCTCTACGATCGTTTTTACGGTTGCCACTTTTTTTGCTTGCTTACTAGCTTCTGTGGTCACATTTTTTTCATTTGTTTTAGCAGTTGCCAGTTCTTTTTCTTTTAAATTTTTCACCATATTTTCAAAGTTATCTTTTTTTGTATTGTTCTGTTCTATTATAGGAACTTGTTTAAATAACTCTTGATCTTTTACCGACTTCTCCATGCTGGAAGTTGGTTCAGGAGGAAGTATTAATGCTGACACATCATTATGCATTGGCTTGTTTAATAATTTCATAGACAACAACACGCCCAAAAATATAATGATCAATATAGCAATTATTATCAAAACCCTTTTTGTCTTTAAAATCTTATCGCCGTCTTTTTCTAAAACAATATCGCTCAATTCATTTTTATCTTCCATTTCAATCCCCTTTTATTAAGTGCTTTGTCACTTTTACATGTGCTTTGACCACGCAGCACCTCTCTCTTTTTGATACAGTTTATATGGAAGAGTCAAAATATTAAATTCTTTTGGAATTTCATTACTCGGAAAAATCTTCCATTCTCTAGGCAACTTTTGTGAAAGTTTCATAGAGATTAATTTTGCAATTTGGTGACCCTCCTGCAAAGTTGTATGACCTTTATGAATATACAAGTGCAAATGCCCTGGTGTTTTGCTTTCATAAGCTGTAAAATTTATATATCCTTCTTCTCTAAGCAATAACTGTGCCCTATGCCAGAATCTCTCAGTATTGTGACCATTATAATTGATGACAATATTTTCTACCTTATCAAATTTACTTATCAAAGAGTGCGCAACTGTAATTTTTCCGGCCAAATGATCTTTTACTATTTGATTAGTTAATTTTTCATTTATTTTTTCATATTTATCGAAAAATATTCTTCCATTATGTACAATTTTTTGAACGATACTATCTCTTTTTATCCAGTAATGAGAAGTATCAATCTTGATTAAAGTAGTATCTATATTGTACAATAACTCATCTCCTAGTATGTAGCTCTATCATATATAATAAAATTACTAGCCAACTCTTTCATCTCATCTTTAATTTTTGTTTGCAGCGTTGTATCTTCTATATTATCTAAAATATCAGCAATTTTGTTTGCAATAATTTCAAATTCGCGTACTCCCATACCTCTTGCAGTAAGGGCCGCACTTCCTATTCTGACTCCACTTGTCACAAAAGGACTCCTTGTTTCTCCTGGCACTGTATTTTTATTTACAGTAATTCCTGCATTTCCAAGAGCAATATCTGCTTCTTTTCCACTGAAATTTTTATTTAAAAAAGAGACTAAAATTAGGTGATTATCTGTTCCTCCGCTTACTATATCATAGCCTCTTCTTATGAGAACATCAGACATAACTTTCATATTTTCTTTAACTTTTTTCGCATAATTTTTCCACTCAGGCTTTAAGTTGTACGCAAAACCAACAGCTTTAGCAGCTATCACATGTATAAGCGGTCCACCTTGAATTCCAGGAAAAATCGCACTATTTATTTTTTTAGCAATATCTTCATCATTTGTCATAATCAACCCGCCTCTTGGACCTCTTAGTGTTTTATGAGTAGTTGTTGTTACTATATGACAATGAGGAAAAGGGCTAGGATGTTCACCTGCTGCTACAAGACCTGCGATATGTGCAATATCTGCAAACAGATATGCACCAACTTCATCCGCTATCTCTCTAAACTTTGCAAAATCAATA